>NZ_JBFWJQ010000167.1:0-2908 GCF_050253115.1 Syntrophotalea sp. | reverse complement strand
CAGGGTTTTGTAGCCCAGGCCGACGAGCAGGATGGCCGACAACGGGTCGCCCGCCATTTCGCCGCAAATACTCACCGGGCAATTCTCCAGGGCGGCGCCATCGACAATGTCTTTGAGCGCTTTGAGCAGTGCGGGGTGCATGGTGTGGTAGAGGTCTGCAACCCTGGGATTGTTGCGATCCACGGCGAGGAGGTACTGGGTGAGGTCATTGGAGCCGACGGAGACAAAATCTACGCGCCTGCAGATATCGCGAATCTGGTAAACCGCTGCCGGAATTTCGATCATGGCGCCGACGGCGGGTTTGGCAAGCGTATAACCTTCCTCCTCCGTGAGCTCGTGGTAAACCCTGTAAACCAGAGCCAATGCAGTCTCAAGTTCGGGAATGTTGGAAATCATGGGTAAAAGAATGCGCAGGTTATCCATGCCCTGGCTGGCTCTCATGATGGCGCGCAGCTGAACGAGAAAAAATTCCGGGTGATCCAGAGTGACTCGAATGCCCCTCCAGCCCAGAAAAGGGTTGGCCTCTTCAATGGGAAAATAGGGCAGGGATTTGTCGCCGCCAATATCCAGGGTGCGCATGGTTACAGGCCGGGGGGCAAACATCTCCATCTGCTCGCGATAAATTTTGCGCTGCTCTTCCTCGGAGGGAAAGCGCTCCTGCATAAAAAAGGGAATTTCGGTGCGGTATAGGCCAACCCCTTCTGCGCCTCGATCCAGGGACAGCAGGCTGTCCAGGCGCAATCCTGTGTTCACCCACAATGAGATGGGGTAATTGTCTGCGGTTACACTGGGTTCATCCCGAAGCCGTTCGAGATCTTCAGCGAGGATTTTTTCTTCCTGCTGTTGAGCCTTGTAGGAGCGCAAAACCTCTGGCGATGGGTTGCTGATCACCAGCCCCTGGTGGCCGTCGATGATAATTTTGGTGCCATCCAGTGCTTTCCAGGGCAGATCGATGGCGCCCATCACGGTGGGAATTCCCAGGGATCTGCCGAGAATGGCGAGATGAGAATTGCGGGAGCCTTTGACTGAGATCATGCCGGCAATTTTTTCGACCGTGACATCTGCCAGGTTGGGTGCTGCCAGTTCTTCGCCGATAAGAATGGTGTCGGCAGGGTATTCTTTTTCTTCAACCTGTGACTGCTGTAGATACCCGAGCACCCGGGTGCCGAGATCGCGAACGTCGGAAGCCCTCTCCCTCAGATAGGCGTCTTCCATGGAGCTGAAGTTGCGAATATGCTCAATGATCACCTCGCTCCACGCGGTTTGAGCCGACAGCCCCGCATTGATGAGGATGCGCACTTCGCCGCCCAGGGAGTTGTCGTCGAGCATGCTGACATAGACGTCAAAAAGTGCCCGTTCCTCGGTGTTCAGTCGAGTCGCCAGACCTTCGTGGACAGTGCGCAGATCCCGCTTTGTGTCCGTCAGCGCCTGGTGAAAAAGGCGCAGTTCCTGCTCGATATCCTCAGCCTGGCGGCTGGGGACGGCGTAGAGATCCGCTGGGGCGGCAATAATTGCCGCTGTGCCTATGGCAATACCAGGTACGCTGGGGATGCCTTTGAAAATCGTTTCGCTGACCTTGTCCTTGTAGGCGTCCGGAGCCAGATGTCGCGCCAGCTGGCCGGTGGCGTCGGCGTGGGCGATAACGCCGGCAAGTTGTGCGGAAACGGTAACGAGAAAGGCCTCCTCGCTTTCATCAAAGCGGCGGCGTTCCTGCTGCTGTACCACGAGTACGCCGAGCACCTTGCGGTGGTGGATAATGGGAGCGCCGAGAAAGGAGCGAAAGCGCTCTTCACCACTTTCCGGGAAATAG
The DNA here is from genome assembly GCF_050253115.1 of Syntrophotalea sp. Lineage (NCBI taxonomy): Bacteria > Pseudomonadati > Thermodesulfobacteriota > Desulfuromonadia > Desulfuromonadales > Syntrophotaleaceae > Syntrophotalea > Syntrophotalea sp. Next base: position 1,098 of record NZ_JBFWJQ010000167.1, on the reverse strand, counting down.
GCAAAATTGGGGTGGGACTCGGCGTTGTCGAGGTTGATGGGTTCAGCCTTGCCGGCAACGATGCCCACCAGGCCTTCGCCGGGACGCAGGCGAATGTTGCCCACTGACTCGGGGTAGAGACCGTCGGTCGCTGTCAATACATAGCTGCCAGACAGGGGGTCGTGGAGATAAATGGAGCAAACGCCGGTATGGGTGGCTTTTTTGACTTTCGAAACGATGATGTTGAGAACCGCAGCAAAATCTTTTGCTGAATTGACTTCCTGAACAATACTTCGAAGGGAATCAAGCACCTGGTGTCATCCTGCCTTATTATTTACTTTTCGCTCAATATCCGTATGGATGCTGGCCAGCTCTTTGAGAGCCTTGCGGTAGACATCCCGTTTGAAATCGACAATCTGGCCTACAGGGTACCAGTAGTTGACCCAGGACCAGCCGTCAAATTCAGGCTTTTCGCCGCAGTCAAAGCGAATATTGCTGGGGCAGGTGGTGAGTTCCAGCAAAAACCATTTCTGCTTCTGGCCGATACAGAGGGGCTGGGAATGGCGTCTTATATAGCGTTGCGGCAATCGATAGCGAAGCCAGCCGCGGGTTTGGGCGAGCAGGCTTACCTGGTGCTCCTGAAGGCCGATTTCTTCATAGAGTTCCCGATAAAGCGCCTGTTCGGGGGTTTCACCTTTGTTGATGCCGCCCTGGGGGAATTGCCAGGCGTCTTGCCCTATGCGTTTTGCCCACAGGATCTGACCCTGCCCGTTTGAGAGGACAATACCGACGTTTGCTCTATAACCCTCTTGATCAATCACTTGGGCATCACCCTTAAATCTATGCCTGTATTGTTCCACAAACTCACCTGACTCAGCAATGCGAATGCACGTTGTTGGTGCTTAAAAGAGATGCTTTAAGAATAGCCGCGATGCCAGTATCCTGTGCAACGTTTTTAACTCCGCAGGAATCCTAATCAATGGCGCTGGCAATTTTTGATCTCGACAATACCCTCATCGCGGGCGACAGCGATTACAGCTGGGGCGAATTCCTGGTGCAGCAGGGCAAGGTGGATGCCGACCAATACCGGGAGATGAATGAGCAGTTTTATCGAGACTA
>NZ_JBFWJQ010000166.1:0-3068 GCF_050253115.1 Syntrophotalea sp. | reverse complement strand
GGACTTGGGATCGAGGGCTGAACAGGGCTCGTCCATGAGCACCACCTCCGGATTGACAGCGATAGCCCGCGCGATGCAGAGGCGCTGCATCTGGCCACCGGACAGACCGAGGGCCGACTCCTGCAGGCGGTCCTTGACTTCATCCCACAACGCCGCGTGGCGCAAGCTTTTTTCGACGGTTTCATCAAGCAGCGCCCGGTCCTTTATCCCGGCGATGCGCAGGCCGTAGACAACGTTTTCATAAATCGATTTGGGGAAGGGATTGGATTTCTGAAAAACCATGCCGACCCGGCGGCGCAATTCGATAACATCCATGGCAGGCGTGTTGACTTCCGTACCATCGAGCAGAATGCTGCCTTCGACACGGCCGCCGTCAACCAGGTCGTTCATCCGGTTGAGACAGCGCAGCAGCGTCGATTTGCCACAACCGGAAGGCCCGATCAACGCCGTAACCTTATTGCGGGGAAAATCCAGGTCAATGCCGTGCAAAGCCTTGGAACTGCCATAATAAAAGGCCAGATCATTGACCTGAACGATCGGATCCGTCACCGTGACGGCACGTGTTTCACTCATAGCCTCACCTGATTTAAAAAGTTCCGTAAGTATAGCGTTTTTTCATCTTGTTGCGCAGGTGGATAGCCACGCTGCTCATCACCAGCACAATCAGCACCAGCAGCAAGGTGGTCACGAAAACCATGGGCTTGGCTGCCTCGACATTCGGCGACTGAAAACCGATATCATAAATGTGAAATCCCAGATGCATGAATTTGCGGTCCAGGTGCAGAAAGGGGAAACGCCCATCCAGCGGCAAGGCCGGCGCGATTTTGACTACACCGGTGATCATCAGCGGCGCGACCTCGCCGGCGGCGCGGGCCATGGCCAGAATCAGGCCGGTCATGATGCCGGGCGAAGCCATGGGCAGCAGAATCCGGGTCAATGTCTGGAATTTGGTGGCGCCGAGTGCCAGAGATCCTTCCCGCACGCCATTGGGGATGGCGCCCAGGGCCTCCTCGGTGGCTACGATTACCACCGGCACCGTGAGCAGCGACAGCGTCAGGCTTGCCCAGAGGATGCCCCCGGTGCCGAAGGTCGGAGTGGGCAGCTGCTCGGGGAAAAACAGGCGGTCGATGCTGCCGCCGATGCCATAGACGAAAAATGCCAGGCCGAAAATCCCGTACACGATGGACGGGATTCCGGCCAGATTGTTAACGGCGATGCGTACCATGCGCACCACCAGCCCGTCACGGGCATATTCGCGCAGATAGATCGCCGCCAGCACGCCCAGGGGAAAGGAAAACAGGCTCATGACGAAAATCAGCATGACTGTGCCGAAAATGGCCGGGAAAAGTCCGCCTTCGGTGTTCGACTCACGGGGCTCATCAAACAGAAGTTCCGCCAGTCGGACCGCGTAGTAGCGTACCTTGCTGAAAAAAGACATGCTATTGGGCCGGTAAAACCGCACAAGCTCCAGAAGCGGCAGGGTCTTTTCGCGCCCCGATACATCGGCGAAGGTGGCCGTATGGGCAAGCAGACTGGCGGTCAGTTCCGACTGGACCTGCAGCAGCTCCTCAAAATCCCGGTGTAACACAGACTGCTGCCGTTCCAGTTCCAGAATCGCCGGATCCTGCGCGGTGCGGCCACGGAATAAAAGATCCCGCTCTTTTCGAGCCATCCGGTCCATGCGTTGGTTGAGGGCCGTGACCCGCTCTTTAAGCGCCGCCAGCTCTTTTTTCTTATCCATCACATGGCGATGCGCAAGGCGCAGGGCCTCCAGCGGCGTCGCGCCGCTCACCCCTGTTCGAGCCACATCGCTCAGGGCGATCAGTCGTCCGTAAAAATTCCCATACTCCATGCGTTCCAGCGCCAGGGTATCCCCGGCATAGTCGAGATCAGCGATAGCGGTCTCATCCACCCACCGGAAATCCAGTCCGTAAAGATCCCGGTTGCCGACCTTGAATTGCAGTCGTTCGCCCCGGCCTTCATAAACCGGCTCGCGACGCACGATCTCGCCCATGACCATGCTGCCGTCATCCAGGGTGGCGGTGGCCACCCGTGACGGCCAGAACACACCAAGCCCGTTGACCAGGACCACGACAATGAGGGTCGCAGCCATCAGCAGCGTGATCGAAAGCGCCGCGGCGGTCAGCCAGACGCAGGGTTCCCCATTTTTCCAGAATTTGTTCATGTCAGATCCTGTCAGAACCGGCCGTATTTTTTCCGCAGGTGCTGGCGAACCAGCTCGGCCACGGTATTGAGCACAAAGGTCATCACAAACAGCAGGACGGCAGACAGAAACAGCACCCGGTAAAGCGTGCCGCCCACCGGCGCTTCGGGTATTTCCACCGCGATATTGGAGGACAGCGGCCGCATGCCGTTGAAGATGCTCCAGTCCATGATGGCGGTATTGCCTGTTGCCATGAGGACAATCATGGTCTCTCCGATGGCACGCCCGAAGCCGATCATGGTGCCGGCAAAAATTCCCGGGCTACCGGAAGGCAGAACCACCCGCCAGACCGTTTGCCAGCGACTGGCCCCCAGGGCCAGGGAAGCGGCCTTGAGACTGCCCGGGACATTGGACAGCGCATCCTCGGCAATGGTGAAAATAATCGGTATGACGGCGAATCCCAGCGCAAAAGCGATGATGATATTGTTGCGCGCGTCGTAACGGATGCCGGTTTCGCCAAACAACCAGAGTTTGAAATTGCCGCCGAACAGAGCCGCTTCCGCCACCGGCCCGAGCTTGATGGCGCAAACCACCGCGGTCACCAGCACCGGCGCCAGAAGCAGAAATTCCACACCGCGATCGAGCTTTTTAAAACATGGATGTTTACAGACGACCTGCCATAGAAGAATCGACGCCAGCAGAAACACAGGCACAAAGGCCAGGCTCATGAACAGGGCCGGAATCGATTTTTCCAACAGGGGCGCAAACCACAGGGCTGCCAGAAAACCGATGATCACCGAGGGGATCGCCGCCATTACCTCCACCGCCGGTTTAATCATGCCGCGCAGGCGGGGATTGGCAAACTGGCTGGTATAAATGGCGCCGAAAATGGCCAGCGGCACGG
>NZ_JBFWJQ010000165.1:0-3423 GCF_050253115.1 Syntrophotalea sp. | reverse complement strand
CCCTGGGCAGCGTGACCTATGCTCCCTCGGTCGCGGCGCGCGAAAGCCTGTCAGGCACGGCGGTGATGTTTCACCCCCAGCCGGAGCGCGACGACCGCGTCGAAGCTTTGCGGGTGGTGGAACTGGTTCGCCAGGCGCGCCGCGATGATCCGCAGGGCACCGTCGCCGTTCTGGTGCGGGCGCGCAGTCACCTCAGGGAAATCCTGCGCGTTTTTCAGCAGGAGGGGCTGCGGTTTCGCGCCCAGGAAATCGATTCTTTGAAAGACAGGCCCATCGCCGGCGATATCTGCGCGCTGACCCGCGCCCTGCTGCATCCCGCCGACCGCGTTGCCTGGCTGGCGGTGTTGCGGGCGCCATGGTGTGGTTTGAGCCTGGCCGATCTTCACGCGCTTTGTGGCGACATGCCGGACGCCACGCTCCCCGAGCTGCTGCGGCAACCGAAGCGGCTGGCGCTGCTTTCCGGCGATGGCCGCAGGCGCCTGGAACGCTGCCTGTCGGTTTTAAACCAGGCTCGCGGCCAGCGCGGGCGGGTGCCGCTGCGCATGCTGGTGGAAGGGGCCTGGCTGGCTCTCGGCGGTCCGGCCTGTCTGGATGAGGCAGGCATGGCCGATGCCGCCACGCTGTTCGGGGTACTGGAAAGGCTCGATCATGGCGGTGACTTGCTGCCGTTGGAAGATCTGGCGGCAAAGCTGGACAAGCTGTTCGCCGCTGCCGATCCCGCAGCCGACGACACGCTGCAGGTCATGACCATCCACAAGGCCAAGGGACTGGAATTCGATACCGTCATTCTGCCCGGATTGGGCCGCAGCCCGCGGGTCGAGGATCCGCCCCTGATGCGCTGGCTCGATCTTCCCGAAGCCGGGTTGCTGCTTGCGCCCCTGGCTCCTCTGGACGGACAGAGTCGCGATCCCATCTACGATGCCATCGGTCGGATTGAAAAGCAGAAGAGCGATCTTGAAGTTTCACGGGTTCTTTATGTGGCGGCCACCCGGGCCAAAAAGTATCTTCATTTGCTCGGGTACGCATCGGTTTCGGCCGCCGGAGATTACCGCCCGGCCTCCGGATCTTTTCTGGAAAAGCTCTGGCCGGCCGTCGAGGCCTGTTTCCAGGGCCTGCCTGCGGAAACGCCGCTTGCCCCGGTCTCGCCGGCATCAGTCATTACGGTGCGGCGGTTGGCTTGCGGATGGACCTTGCCGGAGCTGCCTTCCGGCTGCGACGATGCAGCGGTGGACATTCTGCGGCCCTCCGCGACCGCGACGCATTCCGGACCGGAAACCCTGCTGCCGGAGACCGAGGATGGCCGCCACATCGGAACGCTTGTGCATGCCTGCCTGGAGCGTATCGCAACGGATGGGCTCGATGGGTGGGACCTCGCGCGGGTGGAAAGGCAGCGGCCGAACTTCATTCATCGTCTGGCCCGCTTCGGCGTGGCCCGGGATCGACTGGCCGGGGCTGTGGAATCCGTCGTGACGGCCCTGGTTCTGACCCTCGGCAGCGACCGTGGACGCTGGATTCTCGGCGAGCATGCGCAGGCGGGCTGCGAGATAGCCCTGTCCGGTGTGCTGGATGGCCGCCTGGTACATGCCGAAATCGATCGTACTTTTGTGGATGGCGCTGGAGTCCGGTGGATCATCGATTATAAAACCGTGGACAGCAGGGATGGCGACAGGGAGATCTTTCTGCAACAGCAGGCGCAAATCTACCGGACGCAGCTCGACATCTATGAGCGTCTGTACCGGGCGATGGATCCGGGGCGCGAAGTACGGACGGCATTGTATTTTCCCCTGTTTGATGGTTGGATTACGTTGTAACCCCGGTATGCTATACGGGCCTGCCGGAACCTGAAAAGCCGGATTTGCCGGCTGCGCTTGTTCTTTTTCTTGTTTTCGAAAAGGAGATGTTTCCATGAGACTCGAAACGGTGATGGTCGTGTTCGGTGTGCTGGTCATGCTGAGCGGGTGCGGTAAGAAGGAAGAAACAGTTTACTCCGGCGAGGAGGGCGATGTTACCGTAACGCGGGATGCCGCTGGAGAACCCGACAAAGTAACGGTAACCGGAAAGGAAGGCACCGCCACTATGGAATATGGCAAAACCGTTCTGCCGGAGGATCTTGGCATCTCTCTGTATCCCGGCGCCACAGCGGGGCAGGGCGGCACGATGCAGTTTGAAAACCAGGCCGAGCAGGGGGCCGGCTCGGTTTTTTCGGTTTCCGTGCATAGTAACGACGCGATCGACAAGGTGGCCCAATACTACAAGGAAGAGCTGAAAAACCAGCAGCCCCGGGTGTTCGAAATGGCCATGCCGACCGGCAGGATGGTGACCCTGACCATCGAAAAAGATGCCACGGTCAAAACCATCGTGCTGTCGGAAAACGGGAAACAGGGCGGCACCGACATCCAGATTTCCCGCATCCGGGAATAGCGGATTCCGGCCGTGTCGCAGCCATGCGGCATGCCGTTTTTTTTGATTGCTTCCAGGCCGGAAATGAGGCATTTTGAAACAGTGTTTGATGGATTGCCATCGATCCGGTCGTCATGTGCCTCTTGCCGCCAAGGAAAGGAAAAAAACATGCCCAAATTCATCATCGAACGGGAGCTTCCGGGTGCAGGCAGCCTTTCTGCCCAGGACCTGCAGAACATTTCCCAGTCTTCCTGTGCGATCCTGAACGACATGGGTCCCCGGATTCAATGGCTGGAGAGTTTTGTTACGGCCGACAAGATTTATTGCGTGTATATCGCTCCCGATGAAAATGCCATACGGGAACATGCCCAAAAAGGCGGTTTTCCCGCCAACAGCATCGCCAGAGTAACGACGGTTATCGGACCGACCACCGCGGAAGATTGATCCGCCCCGCCCCTGAATTTAAAAGCCCTGGCCGGCAGTCGAATCGGCCAGGGCTTTTATTGTCTCGTCAGCGCCGCTCTCCGCGAATGCCGATACATACTTTTTGCAGCTCAAGCGGGCTGCCACTTGTTGCCAGAGCCTGCTGCGCCAGCTGTACCAGCCCCGAGCAGCAGGGTACTTCCATATAGGCTACGGTCAGTGACCGTATCTGGTTCTGCGACAGGATGGCCGCGAGTTTTTCCTTGTACTCCGCGGCATCGTCCAGTTTGGGGCAGCCGATAAGCAGCACCTTGCCGGCCAGCAGCTCGCGATGAAAATCGGCGTAAGCAAAGGGGGCGCAGTCAGCGGCCAGCAGCAGATCGGCCTCCTTGAGGAACGGCGCCGTCACCGGAATCAGTTTGAGCTGTACCGGCCAGTTGCCCAGCGCCGACGCCTGCGGCGCCTGCGCGTCCGCCACGACGGGAGTCGGCCGGCTCAACGACATGGTGCGCGCTGAAGGACATCCGCCATGCCCGTGTGCCGGGGGATGGGCGGTGGCGGTTTTGCCGCCGAGTTTTTCCGTCACCGCGGCTTCATCAA
>NZ_JBFWJQ010000164.1:0-3539 GCF_050253115.1 Syntrophotalea sp. | reverse complement strand
TGCCCCTGGCCGAAGACGTGGAGGCCTACTTCAAGCGCGAAGTCCTGCCGCACGCGCCGGACGCCTGGATCGACCACGACAAGACCAAGGTCGGTTACGAGATTCCCTTCAACCGGCACTTCTATGTTTTCGAGCCGCCGCGCTCCCTGTCCGAAATCGACGCGGAGTTGAAGGTCGTCACGGACAACATCGTTCGCATGATCGGGGAGTTGTCGGCATGAGTTTTCCGCGCCACGAGAAATACAAGGATTCCGGGGTCGAGTGGCTGGGCGAGGTGCCGGAAGGGTGGAAAATTTGCAGACTCCAAGATCTTAGCTCTGGTCAAAAATATTCTTTTGTAGATGGCCCATTTGGATCGGATCTGAAAAATAATGAGTATACGGAATCTGGTGTTCCTTTAATACAACTCAATAATATTGAGGTTGGCAGACACATTTTTAACGAAGATCGTTTTGTTTCAGAGGAGAAAGCCAACTCTTTGGGAAAACATAATGCCTTTCCCATGGATATTGTCATAGCAAAGATGGCCGACCCTGTTGCTCGTGCTGCGTGCGTAAGTGACAAGTATCCTCGATATGTAATAGTCGCAGACTGTATCAAGTTGTCAGTAGATACTTCCACTGTGAACACCTCATATCTCGTATACACAATCAACGCTCCTTACTTTAGAATAAATGCTGAGGGTGTATCTTCTGGTATTACGAGATTGAGAGTTAACCTTGGCTCTGTAAAAAAACTTCAGGTGGCCTTTCCTCCTCTCCCCGAGCAGCGCACCATCGCCGCCTTCCTCGACCACGAAACCGGCAAAATCGACGCTTTGGTGGCCGAGCAGGAAAAGCTCATAGGGCTGCTCAAGGAAAAGCGCCAAGCGGTGATCTCCCATGCCGTCACCAAGGGGCTTGATCCGAATGCGAGGATGAAGGATTCCGGGGTGGAGTGGCTGGGCGAGGTGCCGGAGGGGTGGGAGGTGAAAAGGCTGAAAAGTCTCGTAGCAGAGCCTCTGAAATATGGCGCGAATGAGGCGGCAGAAATTGATGATCCGATGCTTCCACGATTTGTCCGCATAACCGATATTGACGATAAAGGTGGATTGCGAGATGAAACCTTTAAATCTCTGCCGGTCGAAGTTGCTGAACCATATCTATTAAAGGAAGGCGATGTGCTGCTTGCCAGGAGTGGAGCGACCGTTGGCAAGAGTTTTATTTACTCAAAACATTGGGGGACTGCCTGCTTTGCTGGGTATTTGATCCGAGCACGTCTTGATTGCTCTTACTGTCTTGCTCAATGGCTTTATTACTTTTGCCAAACAAACGAATATTGGGGCTATATTGTTGGGAGCCAGATCCAAGCAACCATCCAGAATGTTAGTGCCGAGAAATATGCAAACCTCTATTTGCCAATCCCATCGACAAAAGAACAACGCACTATCGCCACCTTTCTCGACCAAGAAACCGCCAAGATCGATGCCCTAATCGAGGAGGCCAAAAAAGCCATTGAGTTGATGAAAGAGCGCCGCACGGCCCTGATCTCGGCGGCGGTGACGGGGAAGATTGATGTGAGAGATAGGGTGCAAGATGGACAATAAGAGCGAGAAGGTAGTTCTTTTTCTGTCTAATCTCGATACTCATTTTCAGGGGAAATGGGTCGATGATAAATTTTGCGCTGAAAGAACAACTGACGGCACTCTCGTCCTTTGTCCTGAAGATAGCGAAGCCAGAGAACAAGGACACTTGGTCGTGTACTGGCAAGGTGACCCCAATCGGAAAACGGTGGTCCTTAGCCAAGAGTTTGTCCGGGAAGCGATCATTGATTATGTCGATAGGCGATCACGAGTCGAGATTATAGACGACATAAATGGCGAGATGGATTTTCTGTTCCGTCATTTTGGTTTCAAGACGGGAATCAAGATAGAGACAGAAAAAGAAGGGGTTCTCCGCAAGACAGTAAAGGCTTTGAAAGGTCTTCTGTTTTTTGTACTGCGGATTAAGTCCGCCTTTTAGTCCCGGAGGGAAGCATGTCAAACGCACAGGCCATGGCCCTGCATAAAGAAATCCGCTTCGTTGACGAAATCTGCGAACACCTGAGCAACAACGGCTGGCTGTACGCGCCCGGGGATGCCCAGGGCTATGACCGCACCCGCGCCCTGTTCCCGGCGGATGCCGTGGCCTGGGTGCAGGCGACCCAACCGAAAGCCTGGGATGCCCTGAGCAAGAACCACGGGCCTTCGGCGGAAACCGTCCTTTTGGATCGCCTGCGGAAGTCGCTGGATGATCGCGGCACCCTCGATGTCCTGAGAAACGGTGTCGAGATGATCGGCCTGCGCCAGCCGTTGCTGTTCGCGCAATTCAAGCCGGCCCTGGCGATCAACCCGGAGACGATGGAGAAATATGAGGCCAATCGGCTGCGGGTTGTTCGTGAGGTTTATCTTTCTCACAGCCCGGAACGCCTCGATCTGGTCTTCTTCCTCAATGGCATCCCGGTCAGCACCGCCGAACTCAAGACCGACTTCACCCAGTCCGTTCACGATGCCATCGACCAGTACCGCTTCGACCGCAACCCGAAGGTCAAGGGCAAAGGAATAGAACCGCTCCTTTCCTTCCCCTGCGGGGCGCTGGTTCACTTCGCCGTTAGCAATATGGAAGTCCACATGACAACCAAGCTGGCTGGCCCGAAAACATCTTTTCTGCCTTTCAACAAAGGGGACAACGGAGCCGCCGGCAACCCGGTCAATCCCCAGGGGGGCCACCGCAGCGCCTACCTCTGGGAAGAAGTGCTGGAGCGGGAAAGCTGGCTGGAGATCATCGGCCGCTACCTCATCACCAAGCGGGATAGCAAGAAAAAGGTCGTGGGAATCATCTTTCCCCGCTACCACCAACTTGCCGCCACCCGCAAGCTGGTTCAGGCGATTCTCGCGGAAGGGCCGGGAGGCAAATACCTCTTCCAGCACTCCGCCGGTTCCGGCAAGACCAACTCTATCGCCTGGTCGGCCCACTTTCTCGCCGACCTCCACGATGAAAATCACCAGAAGCTGTTCGATACGGTCCTGGTCGTTTCCGACCGCACGGTACTCGATGCCCAGCTTCGGGATGCCATCTTCGATTTCGAGCGCACCGCCGGAGTCGTCGCCACCATCAGCGGCGAACAGGGTTCCAAAAGCGGGGAGCTGGCCAAGGCCCTGGCCGACGGCAAAAAGATTGTGGTTTGCACAATTCAAACCTTCCCCTTCGCCCTGCGCGCCGTGCAGGAGTTGGCGGCGACGGAAGGTAAACGCTTCGCGGTGATCGCCGACGAGGCCCATTCCTCCCAGACCGGCGAAGCCGCCGCCAAGCTCAAGGCGGTCTTGAGCGCCGAGGAGTTGCAGGAGCTCGAAGACGGCGGCGAGGTCAGCACCGAGGATCTGCTGGTGGCGCAAATGGCCGCCCGGGCGGCGGACGCGGGCATTACCTATCTGGCCTTCACCGCCACGCCGAAAGCCAAAACCATGGAACTCTTCGGCACCCGTCCCGATCCGACCCGGAAAGCCGCCCAGGACAACTTGC
>NZ_JBFWJQ010000163.1:0-3769 GCF_050253115.1 Syntrophotalea sp. | reverse complement strand
GCAGGAACTGAATATGCTGGAAGATGTTGCCCGGGCCGACCGGCACCGCCATGGCGCCGATCTTCTCGCACCCCGCCTGGAACCCGACGCCGGCGGTCCACACACCGTAGCCGACGGCGATCTGCACCCGGTCGAGAGCAGTGACGCCGGCCATCTGGTAGCAGCGGGCGAAAAAGTGGGCCCAGTCGTCGATGTCCTTCTGCGTGTAGCACAGCACCTTGCGTTTGCCGGTGGTGCCGGAGCTGGCGTGAATGCGGACGATCTGCTCGAAAGGCACCGCCCGCAGGGGGAAAGGGTAGCCGTCGCGCAGGTCGTCGGCGCTGGTGAAAGGCAGGCGCGGCAGATCGGTAAAAACTTTAATCTCATCGGGGGTGATGCCGGCCTGTTGGAACCGCTCCCGGTAGAAGCTCGACCCTTCATAGGCATGGCGCAGGGTCCACTGCAGCCCTTTGAGACGGTGGCCCTCGAGTTCGTCGGCGGTGGAAAAGGCAGGCATAAAATCAGGATGACTCATGTCGGGTTTCTCCAGGCGGATATTGGTCAGGCCGGCCGCCCCCAGGCGGCTGTGCCCCGGCTTATTGTCGGATGCGGCACCCAGGAAGGCGATGCGCAGTTTTGGATCGTTGAGCAGGCGGCTGCTCTCTCCCCGCTGCACGATGCGGCCATTGGCGAGCAGATGGGCCGAATCGGAGGCGCAGAGCGCCCGTGCGGCGTTCTGTTCGACCAGCAGGATAGTGGTGCCGGCGCGCGCCAGCTGGTGGATGATGGCAAAAATTGCGTCGGTGATGCGCGGTGCAAGCCCCAGGCTCGGTTCGTCGAGCAGCAGCAGGCGCGGTCCCGCCATCAGGGCGCGTCCCATGGCCAGCATCTGCTGCTCGCCGCCGGAGAGGGTGCCCGCCGGCTGTTCTCGACGCTGCTTCAGACGGGGAAAGCGGGTAAAGACCTCCTGCATGCGCGCAGCGGTCTCTTTTTTCGACAGCTTCAACGGCATGGCGCCGAGAACCAGATTTTCATGCACCGGCAGGTGCGGGAATACTTCGCGGCCCTCCGGCGACAGCACCAGGCCCCGCCGGACCCGTTGTGCCGGGGAGAGCCCGGTGATATCCCTGCCGTCGAGCAGGATGCGCCCAGCGCTGGGTTTGAGCAACCCCATCACGCATTTCAGGAGCGTGCTTTTGCCCGCTCCGTTGGCGCCCACCAGCGCGGCGGTCGAGCCCTGCTCCACGGTCAGCGACAGGTCGAACAGCGCCTGGGCGGTTCCGTAGTGTGCGCTGAGGTTTTCAATGGTCAGCATGGGATCATCCTCGTTGCGGTTCTCATTTTCACGTTGGCGGATTCCATCAGGCGGTCGGCTCCATGCTGCCGAGATAGGCTTCAATCACCAGGGGGTTGCGCTGCACTTCCTGCGGGGTTCCCTGCGCGATGCAGCGCCCGCCGTCGAGCACCACCACCCGGTCCGCGACGCTCATCACCAGGTCCATGTCGTGTTCGACCAGCAGCAGAGTCTGTCCCTCGCTGCGCAGCTTCTGGATCTCGGCGCCGATCTGTGAGGTCTCCTTGGCGTTGAGCCCGGCCACCGGCTCGTCGAGCAGGACCAGCAGGGGCTCGCCCACGAAAGCGCGGGCCAGTTCAAGCCGTTTGCGGTCGCCGTAGGCCAGGGCCTGGGCGGGCCAGCCCGCCTTGTTCGCCAGACCGAAGCGGTCGAGGGCCGCCAGCGCCCGCAGGCGCAGATGCCGTTCTCGGTGACGCAGTCCGGGCAGGCGCAGCATGGCGCTGATCCAGGACTTTCCTGCATCCAGCGTCAGTCCGCACAGGACGTTCTCCAGTACCGTCATGCGCGGAAAGACTTTCAAGTTCTGAAAGGTGCGCCCGATGCCGAGGCGGGCGATCTCGTGGGCCGGGCGGCCGGCCAGATCCTGCCCGGAAAAACGGATCGCACCCTGATCCGGGGCCAGGATGCCGCTGATGCAGTTGATCAGGGTGCTTTTGCCGGCGCCGTTGGGGCCGATCAGTGCCGTGACGCTGCCGCCCGCGATCTCGCAGCTGACCTCCTGCAGGGCGGGTAGGCCACCGAAATTCTTATTGATCCGTTCGAGACGCAGCATTTTTTCGAATCCAGAGCACAAAGCGGTTGCGGGCCAGGTCGATCAGCCCGCCGACCAGCCCCCGCGGCAGAAACATGAGAATCACCACCAGGATCAGACCGTAGATGATGTCCTTATAGGTGTCGAAAACCTCGATCCACTCCGGCAGCATGGTGACCACGGACGCCCCCAGCAGCGTTCCCCACACCGAGCCCAGACCGCCGATGACCACCATGATGACGAAGTCGACCGAGACGAAAATGCCGAAGGAGTCGGGGCTGACAAAGCGGTAGCAGTGGGCGAAAAGGCTGCCGCCCAGCGAGGCCAGCACCGCCGACAGCACAAAGATCCTGACTTTGGCGCGGGCGGTGTCGATCCCCAGGGACTGGGCAGCCTGCTCGTCCGCCGCCAGCGCCGCCAGCCCGCGGCCGACGCCGCTGCGCACCAGGTTCAGGCTGATCAGCAGGCAGGCAAGGGCCGTTCCCCACACCAGGTAGTGAAAGCGGATCTCGTCGTCGAAGGCCCAGTCGCCCAGGGCCAGCGGAGGAATGCCGGCAAAGCCGCTGGGGCCGCCGGTCAGCTGGTCGGCCTGCACCAGAATCGTATAAACCACCAGGTTCAGGCCCAGGGTGGCCATGGCCAGATAATGCCCATGCAGGCGCAGGATGGGGCGGCCGACCAGCCACGCGATGGCGGCCACCGCCAGGGCCGTCAGCAGCAGGGCGCCCCAGGCGGGAATTCCTCCCTCCACCGTCAGTAGTGCCGAACCGTAGGCGCCCAGGCCGAAAAAGGCGGCATGCCCCAGCGAGATCTGGCCGGCGTAGCCGATAAACAGGTTGAGGCCGAGCACGACAATGGTGTTGAGCGCGATCAGGTTGGTCAGCCCCAGGGTATAGGGGTTATCCTGATATAGAGGAAACAGCAGCACGAAGGCGGCAAAGGCGCTGACCGCCAGGCCGGTACGGTGCAGAATCAGAAAATAGAGGATTTTATCCTTCGTGCTCATGGTCCCTCGGGATCAGCCTTCGAGCCCGCGCCGGAAAGCCGCCAGGTTCTGGTCGAGGAAACGCTCGGGAGCCAGGGCGCGAATCGCCTGCTCGTACTGGGCTACATCGCAGAAAAGAGCCCGGCTTCGGACCGCAAGCCCCAGCAGGATCAGGTTCGACAGCACCGGGTTGCCCATCTCGCGTGCCAGGCCGCCGGCGTCGATGCGCGTTCCTTCTCCTTCTCCGACTGCATTGATCAGCAGTTGCCCGTCGGGCTTGAGCAGCGAGCGGTGCACCGCCAGATTGTCCTCCCACAGCAGCAGCCCTACGTCGGCCTGGCCGGAGCGAATCAGCGGACTGTGATAGTCGCCGACCTTGATGGTGGAAAGCACAGTGCCGCCGCGCTGGGCCATACCGTGAGTTTCGGCGGTGAGCACGGGCAGGCCCTGATCCACCGCCGCCTGGGCAATGACACGAGTGAGAAACAGCACGCCCTGCCCGCCGATGCCGCTGACGATGATCTGCTGTTTCATGAGCGCTTCTCCTTGACGAGGGCATTGAAAGGGCAGGACGGGATGCAGGTGCCGCAGCCGACGCAGCGGTCGATATTGATTCTTGCCCGCGCGCCGCTTTCGTCCATCTCGATGGCCGGGCATTCAAAGGTCTGGATGCAGCGTTTGCAGCCGGTGCAGTCCTCCG
>NZ_JBFWJQ010000162.1:0-3835 GCF_050253115.1 Syntrophotalea sp. | reverse complement strand
GCCCAACGACGGTGAACTGGCGCAGGGTCGGCGTCACCCCCAGGGGCGTAACGCCCCCCTTGGGCGAAATCAGGGTCACCTTGCTACCGATGGTCGCGCCCAGTTGGCGGGCCAGGGCACTGCCCAAGACGATCCCCCAGGGCTGTTTCTGCAAGGCATCGAGGCTTCCCGCCTGCATATCTTGCGCCAAACGGTTCACCCGTCCTTCCAGCTGCGGATCGATACCCTCCACTAAGGCCCCACTCACCAGCCCGTCGTGGGAGAGCATGGCCTGGGCCTGGACGTAGGGCGCCACTCCGGTCACCCCTTGTACTTGCGAGAGATTTTTTTCCGACTCGCGCCAGTCAAGCACTGGCACCCCGTTGCCCTGCACGATGACGTCCGAGGTGACGGCCAGGATGCGGCTACGCAGGGTATGATCAAAGCCGTTCATCACTGCCATCACGGTGATCAGGGCGGCTACCCCGATCACCATGCCCAGAATGGCCGTACCGGTAATGAAGGAAATGAAATGGTTGCGCCGTTTGGCGCGGGTGTAGCGCAGGCCCACCCAGAGTTCGAAAGGGCTCATGCCTGCTCGGGCCGCAAATGGGGAAAGAGGATAACCTCGCGGATGCTGGGCTGGTCGGCCAGGAGCATCACCAGGCGGTCGATGCCCATGCCCACCCCGGCAGTGGGCGGCATGCCATACTCCAGCGCACGGATATAGTCGTGATCGTAGAACATCGCCTCGTCGTCACCGGCCTCCTTGGCCAGGACCTGGGCCTGAAAGCGCTCGGCCTGATCTTCCGGATCGTTGAGCTCGGAGAACCCGTTGGCCAGTTCGCGCCCGGCAATGAAGAGCTCGAAGCGGTCGGTGACTTCGGGATCGGCGTCATTGGCGCGCGCCAAGGGGCTGACTTCCGTTGGGTATTCAATGATGAAGGTGGGCTGTTGCAGTTGCGTTTCCACGGTCTTTTCGAAGATCTCGATGAGGCGCTTTCCCCAGCCCCAGCCCGCCTGCACCGGCATCCCCAGTTCCTGCAATTTTGCCGCCAGGACTTCGGGATCGCGCAGATTCTTTGCGCGCAGATCCGGGTTGTAGGCCCGCACGGCCTCGGCCACGCTCAAGCGCGCGAAGGCGCTCCCCAGGTCGATCTCCTGCCCCTGATAGACGATCTTCGTCTGCCCCAATGCGGCCTGTGCTGCTGCACGAATCAGCTGCTCCGTGCGATCCATGGCGATGTGATAATCGGCATAGGCCTCGTACCATTCGAGCATGGTGAACTCGGGATTGTGGCGGGTGGAGATGCCCTCGTTGCGGAAATTGCGATTGATCTCAAAGACGCGTTCGACACCGCCGACCACCAGCCGCTTCAGATAGAGCTCGGGGGCGATACGCAGATAGAGGGTCATATCGAGGGCATGGTGGTGGGTGACGAAGGGCTTGGCCGTCGCGCCACCAGGGATCGGCTGCATCATCGGCGTCTCGACCTCAGTAAAGCGCGCCGCCGAGAGCCCCTGACGCAACGCCGCCACCGTCGCCGAACGGATCTGGAAGGTGCGCCGCGCCTGCTCGGTAACGATGAGGTCCACGTAGCGCTGGCGAAAGCGGGTTTCGGCATCGCTCAGACCATGCCATTTTTCGGGCAGAGGGCGCAGGGCCTTGGCCAGCAACTGCAGGAAATGCACGCGCAGGCTCAACTCGCCCGCCTTGGTGCGGAACAGCGTCCCCTCGACCCCGATCACGTCGCCCAGATCGAGTTCCTTGAACTGCGCGTAGGCACCCTCGCCCAGCTCATCGCGGCTGAGAAAGAGCTGCAGGCGGCCGCTGCCATCCTGGAGATCGGCAAAGCTCGCCTTGCCCATCACCCGCCGCGTCATCAGGCGTCCACCCAGGCGGGCGCTGATCGGCTCCTGCTCGAGCGCTGCGGCGTCCATATCGGCACAGCGCCGTTGCAGATCGCCGGCCTCGGCATCGCGCCGGAAGGCATTGGGATAGGCGCGGCCACCCTCGCGCCAGCGCTGCAGCTTCTCCCAGCGCACCTGCATCTGATCGTTCCGCTCTTCCATGCCTTGTCCTCGTTCCCTGCCTCAGAGTCCGGCCTTCAGGGCCGCCTCGATGAAAATATCCAGACCACCATCGAGCACCTTTTGCGTATCGCCCACTTCGACACTGGTACGCAGATCTTTGATCCGTGACTGGTCGAGTACATAGGAGCGGATCTGATGCCCCCAGCCGATATCGCTCTTACTCTCCTCCAACGCCTGCTTTTCCGCTTCGCGCTTTTTCAGCTCCATCTCGTACAGCTTGGAGCGCAACATGCGCATCGCCTCGGCGCGGTTCTTGTGCTGCGAACGATCGGTCTGGCAGGCCACCACGATACCCGTCGGCACGTGCGTGATACGCACCGCCGAGTCGGTCTTGTTGATGTGCTGACCGCCAGCGCCGCTGGCGCGATAGGTGTCGGTCTTCAGATCGGCGGGATTGATATCGATTTCAAAGCTGTCGTCGATCTCGGGATAGATAAAGATACTGGCAAAACTGGTGTGCCGCCGATTACCGGAATCGAAGGGCGACTTGCGCACCAGACGATGGACTCCGGTTTCCGTGCGCAGCCAGCCGAAGGCATGATCGCCTTTTACGTGGATACTCGCCGATTTGATCCCTGCCACCTCTCCTTCCGAGACTTCCACCAGCTCGGCGGCGAACCCATGCGCCTCCGCCCAACGCAGGTACATGCGCAGAATCATTTCCGCCCAGTCTTGCGCCTCGGTGCCACCGGCACCTGCCTGGATGTCGACGAAACAGTCAGCGGCATCATGGGGGCCAGAGAACATCCGCTGAAATTCCAGCTTTTCCACCGCTGCCAGGGCCTGATCGAGATCGGCATCGACGGCTGCCAGAAGCTCCGCGTCATTTTCGCCCAGAGCCAGTTCCAGCATCTCAGCGCTGTCGGCGACCTTGGTGGCGAGCTCATCCATCGGCCGCACGATGGCCTCCAGGCTGGCACGCTCCCGCCCCAGTTCCTGTGCCTTCTCCGGCTGGTTCCAGATCGCGGGATCCTCGAGCTCCCGCCCGACTTCTTCTAATCGGCCCCGCTTTTCTTCGAGGTCAAAGATACCCCCTCAGGCCGTCCAACCGGGCCTGGAGATCGTCGCGCAGGGCGCGCATCTCATTCACTTCACGCATCGCAAATCCTTGTCTCGTGAGACTCCAGACCATGATCTGCCTGGCGCCAAAGGCGCATAGTATGCGCAAAGATTGCTCTAACGACCAGCACCGAGAAACATCACCGAGAAACATCTGCTATCCGAAGGCACGGATCTGTTTCACAGGATCGCGGTCATTGAAACCGAAGTGAAAGCGTTTCAAGGTCGGTCTGGTCAATCAGACCGTCAGGGGACTGCGGGTCGTTTCCAGAACCGGTCCCGTAAACGGAGAATGCCGAGCCTGGTGAAGAGACAAGCTCACACCTGTAGCGCCGCCGCGTGGTGCCGCAGGTGCTCTTCCATAAAGCTGGAGATAAAATAATAACTGTGGTCATAACCAGCGTGTTCGCGATAGCGGAGCGGCTGCCCGGCCTCCGCGCAGGCGGCAGAAAAAATCTCCGGCCGCAGCTGTTCTTTCAAAAAGGGATCGGCCAAGCCTTGATCCACCAAAATTTCTCCCGGGAATCTTTGGCGCAGCACCAATCTGCTGGCATCCCATTCCGCCCAAGCTTGGCGATCTTCCCCGAGATAACCGGTGAAGGCCTTCTCTCCCCAAGGCACCTGGCCGGGAGCCGAGACGGGAGCAAAAGCCGAAACGGAACGATAGCGCTGCGGTTCGCGCAGGGCACAGATCAACGCGCCA
>NZ_JBFWJQ010000161.1:0-3925 GCF_050253115.1 Syntrophotalea sp. | reverse complement strand
CCCAAGGGAGTCGTCAATCTGATCACCTGCAGCCGCAACGAGCTGACGGATTTGCTGTCGCATCCGGACATTCGCGGAATTTCCTTTGTCGGCAGCACATCTGTTGGCCTGAAGATCTATTCGACAGGGGCTGCTGCCGGTAAGCGGGTGCAGGCCCTGACGGAAGCCAAGAACCACTCTCTGATTCTGCGTGACGCGGCTCTGGACTGGTCTGCCCGGAGGATCATCAATTCGGCATTCGGTTGCGCCGGCCAGCGTTGCATGGCTCTGCCGGTTGTGGTTGTAGAAGAGTGCATTGCCGATGAGTTTGTTGGCCTGCTGAAAAAATACGCTCAACAGCTGAAGATGGGCCCTGCCTACGAAGAGACCACACAGCTTGGCCCCCTGGTCAGTGCCGGGCAGAAAAAATTTGTCATCGACATGATCAACAAAGGGGTCGAAGAAGGCGCCACGCTGGTGCTTGATGGCCGGGACGCGGTTGTGGAGGGATGCGAAAAGGGCTATTTCGTCGGTCCTACCATCTTCGACCATGTCAAGAAAGATATGGTTATCGGTGATCAGGAAATCTTCGGACCGGTGGTTTGCGTCAAGCGGGTCAAGGATTTCGAGGAAGGCATAGCGGTCATGAATGCCAATGAGTTTGCCAACGGCTCATCCATCTTTACCCGCAGCGGTTATTATTCCAGGGAATTCGCTCGCCGCACCGACGGCGGCATGGTGGGTATCAACGTGGGAATTCCGGTGCCTCTGGCGTTCTTCCCCTTCTCCGGTCACAAGCGTTCCTTTTTTGGCGATTTGCACTGCCTCGGGCGGGACGGGCTCAAATTCTATACCCAGACCAAATCGGTGACCACCAAATGGGTATCCCCGGAGGAGGCTGGCGAACAGGATAAGGTTTCGACCTGGGAAGGTACCATCAACCGGGAACTCTAGCCTGCTGACGGCTGGACCATATGGCACTGAGGATCCGTCGGCCCGCTTCTTTTTCAGGAGGCGGGCCGACGGGCCTGAAACCCGGTAAGGAGCTGCGCGATGATTCCTTGCAGATTGATCGATCCCCTGACCAAGACCATTATTGTCCTCGAGGGCCTGTCTGGCAGGCCGCTGGCGGAAATATGTGAGGAATACAACATAAGGGAAGAACATTATACGGTCTGGAGAAAATATTTTTTGGCCAACGCTCCGAAAATCTTCGAATAAATCGGCAATTCAAGAAATGTATCTGCCGTTGGCTCTGCAAAAACAGGCTTTGCAGAACGGAATTTTGGCCTAGCCATTCAACGGGTTTTTGCGAAGGCCTCGTTTCTCAAGACCTTGAAACTGAAGGATGCAGGTAACTCTATGTTTGAAGTACTCAGCAACGATATTCTGGCGCCGAATGTCCATCGCATGGTGATCCGCGCGCCGCGGATCGCCATGGTTCGGAAACCCGGACAATTCGTGATTGTGCGCGTCGAGGAAGGCGGCGAGCGGATTCCACTGACCATTGGCGACGCGGACATTGCGAAGGGCACCATTACCCTGTTTATCCAGGCCGTGGGGCTGACGTCCTTAAAGCTCGTCGGCACGCCGGTTGGCAATCACCTCAGGGATGTGGCCGGGCCTTTGGGACAGCCGACGCATATACGCAAATGGGGACGCGTGGTCTGTATCGGAGGCGGGCTTGGCACCGCGGTGCTTTATCCCATGGCCAGGGCTTTGCCGGCGGCCGGCAATGAAGTAACCACGATAATCGGCGGTCGCTCCGCGCCCTTCATTATCCTGGAACAGGAGCTTTCCGTTTTTTCCAGACAGGTGCTGGTAACCACCGAGGATGGCAGTCTTGGCCGCAAGGGGTTTGTCACCGATGCCCTGCGGGAATTGATCGACGATCCGCAGCGGTGCCCGCAGGCGGTGATCGCCATCGGTCCGGTACCGATGATGCGGGCCGTGGCGGAACTGACCCGGCCATACGGCATTGAGACCATTGTCAGCCTCAACCCGATCATGATCGACGGCACCGGCATGTGCGGCGGCTGCCGGGTCGTGGTCGGAGGGGAAACCCGTTTTGCCTGTGTTGATGGCCCCGAATTTGATGGCCATCTGGTGGACTTCGATCTGTTGAGTAATCGGCTGGCCATGTATCGCGAAGATGAATGCAGAATGCTGGAGCAGCTCCCCGATGAACTGCGTGCCAGGATCGTTCAGGTAAAAAGGTGAGGGGGGAGGATATCCGGATGAAGTTTTCCATGGAGCCACAAGTCAAAATGGCGCGGGTGAGAATGCCCGAGCAGGATCCGCAGGTGCGCAGGTGCAATTTCAAAGAAGTCAATCTGGGGCTTTCCGAGGCTGAGGCGGTGCAGGAGGCGCAACGCTGTCTTGGCTGTAAAACCAGGCCCTGCGTGGCCGGTTGTCCGGTACGGGTCAGAATCCCGGAATTCATTACCGCCCTGGCTTGCGGCAACGTTGCGCAGGCGGCACACATTCTCCTGGCTGACAACTCTTTGCCTGCGGTATGCGGCCGCGTCTGTCCCCAGGAGGAACAGTGCGAGGCCAAATGTGTCCTTGGCAAGAAAGGTGAACCCGTAGCTATCGGCTATCTGGAGCGTTTTGTGGCCGATTGGGCTATGCGGCATCCGGACTTGCTGGAGCCTGAAACGGCCGTTGCCCCAACCGGAAAAACCGTTGCCGTGGTCGGCTGCGGCCCAGCCGGCATTACCGTCTCCAAGGAACTGGCATGCAAGGGGCATGACGTTACCATATTCGAGGCTTTGCACGACACCGGCGGTGTTTTGCGCTATGGCATTCCGGAATTCCGTCTGCCGAAGCAGATCGTGGATATCGAAGTGCAGCGTTTGCGGCATATGGGTGTCAGTATCGAATGCAATGTCATTGTCGGCAAGACCGTAAGTCTCGAAGAATTGCAGACGGGTTACGATGCCGTGTTTATCGGCAACGGCGCGGGGCTGCCGACCATGCTCGGCATTCCCGGAGAGAATCTTAAAGGCGTCTATTCGGCCAACGAATATCTCACGCGCGTCAATCTGATGGCAGCCTGGCGTGATGATGCGGCCACTCCGATCATGCGGGGTAAAAGGGTGATGGTGATAGGCGGCGGGAATACCGCCATGGACGCGGTTCGCACCGGGGCAAGACTTGGCGCGGAACGTTCAATTATCGTTTACCGCCGCAGTGAAGCGGAAATGCCGGCCCGCGTGGAGGAAATCCACCATGCCAAACAGGAAGGCATCGAATTTATCCTGCTGACAGCACCGCTTGAAATTATCGGCGACGCATCGGGGTGGGTAAAAGGGGTTCGCTGCCAGAAAATGAAACTTGGCGAGCCGGATGCTTCGGGACGCCGCCGGCCGGTTCCCGTCGCAGGACAGACCTTCGAACTTGCGGTGGACGTGGTGGTCAACGCGGTCGGCACCCAGGCCAATCCCTTGCTGACGGCGACGGCTTCTCAGCTTGAGCTTAACAAATGGGGGAATATAGTCGCAGATGACAGCGGTGCGACCAGCCTGCAGGGCGTGTTTGCCGGCGGCGATATTGTGCGCGGCGGAGCCACTGTGATTCTGGCGATGGGTGACGGTAAAAGGTCCGCTGCCGCCATCGATGATTATCTCAGGCGTTGATGACCACCGCGGAATTTCCATGGAACCGCGGCACAAAGGCACAAACAGGAAAGGGCGAAGCCTCAGGCTTCGCCCTTTCTTTCAGGAATTTTTTTATCGTCAGACGGCCTGTTTGATCTTGGCCTGTTTCTCGTCCCTTTCCCGCAGGGCTTCCAGCTCTCTCTCGACATCGCAGATGTGCGCCAGCATACACTCCTGCGCCTTGTCTCCGTCACCGGCCTTGATGGCTTCGAAGATTTTCTGATGCGAATCCAGTACGTGCTGCGAAAATTCCATATCCGGCTTGATGTTGGTCTTGAGGTCGGTGA
>NZ_JBFWJQ010000160.1:0-4148 GCF_050253115.1 Syntrophotalea sp. | reverse complement strand
AGGCGTTTCGGCTCGAACCTTCGGCGCATGCCGTTTCGGTTTATCCTTTTGCAGACGATGCCGTCATCTGCTTTCGCCCCACTGAAAACACAAAAAAGGCCGATTTCCAGTCACTGCGAAAATCGGCCCGCGGTTTTATCTTTTTTCCGGTCCTCCCGGTGGCTCCTCCTCGACCAGCTTCCAGGCTTCAGCCACCAGGGCATCGGCCAGCTCGCCTTGGGGAACCTTGCGCAGCACTTTACCACGCCGGAAAAGGATCCCCTGTCCCTTGCCTCCGGCAATGCCGAGATCGGCTTCGCGGGCCTCGCCGGGACCATTGACAACACACCCCATGACCGCCACGGTAATAGCCAGCGGCAGGTCCTTCAGTCGTTGTTCGACTTCTTCCGCCACCGAAATCAGATCGATCTGACACCGCCCGCAGGTGGGGCAGCTGACAAATACCGGGCCGCGCTGCCGCAGCTGGAGGGACTTGAGTATCTCCCAGCCGACGCGCACCTCTTCCACCGGATCACCGGTCAGGGATACGCGCAGGGTATCGCCGATACCGTCGTACAGCAGCGCGCCGAGGCCCACTGCGCTTTTAATGGTTCCGGCCCAGGTGGTGCCGGCTTCGGTGATGCCGATATGCAGAGGATAATCGACCTGCACGGCCAGCAGGCGGTAAGCCTCCACCGTGCGCCGGATATCCGATGCCTTGAGGCTGACCTTGATTTCCCCGTAACCGAGATCTTCCAGAATGCGAATATGTCCCAGAGCGCTTTCCACCATTGCCTCGGCGGTAGGATGACCGTAGCGCTCCAGCAGATCCTTTTCCAGAGAGCCGGCATTGACGCCGATACGAATCGGCACACGGCGCTCGGCGCAGGCCCTGACCACTTCCTCGACCTTCCAGCGCGCTCCGATGTTGCCAGGATTGAGACGCAAACCATCGACGCCTCCCTGCAGGGCCATCATGGCCAGCCGATAATCAAAATGGATATCGGCAATCATCGGCATGGCGCAATCGGCACGGATGGCGGCCAGCGCCAGCGCGGCCTGTTCGTCGGGAACCGCACAGCGCACAATCTCGCAGCCTGCCGCGGCCAGCCTTTCAATCTGCGCCAGGGTCGCGGCAACATCGCTTGTCGGGGTACTGCACATCGACTGAACGGAAACCGGTGCGTCGCCGCCAATGGCGACACTGCCCAGTTGCATCGGCCGGGAAATTCGTCTCATAGGTTCTGCTCCTGGAAAAACGGTATCGGATGGCATCCGGCTGGCTGTTAAAAACCGGCCAGCGGAACCCAAAAAGAAGTGCCCGGAAGCATCGGAGGACAAGCCAGCGCCGGCAGCAACACCGGGTCGCCGCCAGCGAGTTTACGACCCGCCATCAGTGAAGTCAAGCCGCCAAAAGAGACGTTGACAGCGGTGTGGTTACGATTTAAGGTGCCGTCACACTAGATACAAGCATTCTGAAAGCAGGTAAACCATGTCCAGACAAACGGAAAATCAGCCGGCCGCGGGCCGTCAGAGAAGAAAGACTTCCGGCGGGCTCGTTGAAATCGACATCGAGCGTCTCAACAGCGACGGCCTCGGCGTCGCCCGGCGCCAGGGCAAGGAAGTGCTGGTAGCGGGCGCCCTTCCGGGCGAGCGGGTCGCCATAAGCATCGAACATGAAGGCCAGCGCCGTGAGGTCGGCCGCCTGCAACGCATTCTCGACCCGAGCCCGATGCGTCGGCCATCGCCGTGCAAATCCCTGAGCGCATGCCAGGGATGCTCTCTGATGTCCATGCACTATCCGCAACAGTTGCGGTTCAAGCAGGATAAAGTTCAGGAAGCCTTCGGCAGGGCCCCCGAGCTGAAGGATGTCGCAATCCAGCCGGTCCTCGGTGCCGACCAACCGCTCGGTTATCGCACCAGCGTCAAGCTGGCTCTCGGCCGGCACAAGGGCCGCATCGTCATCGGACTGTACCGGCGCGGCAGCCATGATGTGGTGGACACAGGCGCCTGCCCGCTGCATCATCCCCTGATCAACCGCATTGTCGAAGTGGTGCGGGATGAAATTGCCCGTCAGGATATCTATCTTTACAACCCTGTCAGCCGGCGCGGCCTGTTGCGCTATCTGCTGATCAAGGTCAGTCCCGCAAACGGCAAGGCAATGGTAACCTTCGTAACCTCTCAAAAGGACTTCAAACGCATTCCGATCCTTGCCAAGTGGGTGATGCGCAAGGTTCCGCAAATCGTATCCGTGCAACAGAACGTGAATGCCTCCGGCGGCAACGTCATCCTGGGACGGGAAACCCTGCGCATGATCGGGCAGCCCGATCTGTTCGACCAGGTTGGCGACATCCGTCTGCGCATATCCCCGACCTCCTTTTTCCAGGTCAACCATGCGCAGGCCGCGCGCATTTATTCCCTGGTGCGACAGTGGGCGGCCCTGCGGGATAACGAATACGCCCTCGACCTTTACTGCGGCATCGGAGGCATCGCCCTGCATCTGGCCCGGGATGCCGGACAGGTCGTCGGCATTGAAATGGTCGAGGAAGCCGTCCGCAACGCCCAGCAGAATGCCGTACTGAACCAGCTCGGCAACTGCCGCTTCCTGGCCGGCGATACGGCCCATTTGCTGGAGGACCTGGCCACCAGCATCCCGCAACCGGCGGTCGCCGTTCTCAACCCCCCGCGCGGCGGCTGTCAGACCGAAGTGCTGCAGGCCGTTGCCAGCCTGCAACCCAGGGTCATGATCTACGTTTCGTGCAACCCGGAGACCCTCGCCCGGGACCTTGCCGAGCTGATACGGCTTGGTTACCGCTGTGACGCGGTACAGCCCGTCGACATGTTTCCCCAGACCGCGCATATCGAAACCGTGGTCCGCCTGAGCCGCGGGGGCCATTCACAAAAATAAAAGGGCCAAAAGGCTCCGTGCATTGCCGGCGGAGCCCTTTGGCCCTTTTTAAAAGCAAAAAAGGTTAAAAGCAAAAAAGCCGTTACAGCTTGATCACATTGCTGGCCTGGGGGCCTTTCTGGCTTTCGACAACATCAAACTGGACCTGCTGACCCTGGGAGAGGCTTTTAAAGCCTTCGGCCTGAATAACGGAAAAATGCACGAAAACATCCGGACCGTTTTTCTGTTCGATAAAGCCGTATCCCTTGGCATCATTGATCCACTTCACCACACCTTGAGCCATTGTCGTCTCTCGGTTGATCTAGCGCTTGCGCAGTCTCTCGCCAGATTCCGCCGGCATCGCCACGGAACCGTCATGCCTGCCGCCAGGCCAACCTCACGCAATGGGCAGCATGACCTGAATTTTATTAATACGACTTCACTAACATAACCCCTGCGCAAAATCAAGCCCCCTTTTACCCGCAGGCGGGGCCGCCGAAAATACCGCGGGCACCTCAGGACAGGCGCACCAGCAAGCCGTCGAGAAACCGCGCATCCAGCCTTTCGGGCAGCAACGGGCAAAGAGTATCGTTCCAGCAATGCAGACAGGCTTCCACGAAAGGCCATGCATCCGGCTCCATTTTGCCGATCCAGGTTCGGATCTCCTCCCGCAAAACATTGTTCAAAGTCTTGTCCTTGCACACCTGATAGTGCAGGCCAGCGAGTTCCCTGGCGGGAAGCGGCGTTATGTCAAAGGGCCGTCCCGACAACCGATTGGCCACGGCGGTAAGGAAGAAGTGCCGTAAACCGACCCCCTGAAACTGATCCGGCTGGCAGCCACAAAGGTCGAGGTCATCAGGCGCAGGCAAGCGGAAAGGAAAATGCTCCTCGAACAGACGGCGCGCCGCTTCGATGCTGGCCAGAGTCTCTGCCACACGCTCCACATCGGACAGATCGCGGAAAGATCGTGTCCCTCCCGCGCCAGGAGTATCGAGTGCCAGAGGGTAGAGGGGACGCACCGCTGAAAGGGCCTCCGACAGCATTGCCCATACACCATCCAGCCAGGGGCCGAGGGAGGATGAGCGCAAACGGCGGGCCCGCTGCTGCAAGGACAGCGTGAGGCTGTAACCCAGCTGAAAAAGCGGCTGCAGATAAGAATTTTCGAGAAGTTGGGCCGCCCGCTCCGCATCGTTGTGGCAGAGGTGTTCAAGCGCCAGGTTGAGATAGCCGTAAACCTTGTCCTTGGCCGTTTTCAAGGCATCCCGATCACCGCAATCAATTC
>NZ_JBFWJQ010000159.1:0-4205 GCF_050253115.1 Syntrophotalea sp. | reverse complement strand
ATTAAGCGTAACCTCGTTCGAGAGAATTCAGTTAAATCAGCTACTTGTTGACGCGGATTACACAGCCGCATCAACGGAAAACGATAACCAGTTGTTTTTATTCAACTAAACGTTGGGACACTACTGATTTTCTAATTGGATTTTTCCTGTTTAAAACGTGTATGTTTATTTAATCCAATAGGGTGTTCCATAACATTAAAAATTCAGCTGTTTTTTTGCGGAGGGCAGCGTGACCAGCGCAGGTGCACCTGGTATCGCGCCCCCAGACCTTCATCGTAACCTGCCGGCTGAAATAAAACCTGCATGGATGGCGTGACACCTGGATCGCGACGTGGATCCGTATAAAAAATCAGGCCAACAGCTTGGCTATACGATCGGGATCTTTATACTTGTTAATATCATTCTGAAAACTTAAAACCGGAGGCTGACATGCCGGATATTCTTAGAATCCTGATCACCCGCGACCTGCAGGCGATATTTGAAACGGATGGCGATTTTTCCCGCCAGGAGGGCCTTGCCCTGCTGGTGGCAGAGGATGGAGAACAAGCCTGGTGGGAACTCGATCTGATGCGCCCCAACCTGGTGATGATGGATATCAACGCCAAGGGCATGCCAGGAGATGAATTCTGCCGGCGGCTGCATCAGGATCCCAAACGACGGCATATCCCCGTGGTTCTGATGGTGGAAAACCGCAACCCGCAAGAACTCGACCGCTGCCTTAAAGCACGCTGTGCGGATATTCTCTTCAAGCCGCTCAACCAGCACCTGCTGCTGGCATCGGCGCGGCGCATTCTTGGCCTGAAGTACCGTTCATACAAGCGTGTTCCCATGTGCCTTGCGATGCAATACAGCAGTTCCCCCTCGAGCATGCGTGACGGACTGTGCGTAAACCTGTGCTCGGGAGGCATGTTTGTCGAAACACGACATCTGCTTCCCGTGGAGCAAATGCTGCAGATTGCCTTTACGCTGCCCGGCACAACCCGTAGAATTACCTGCAAGGCAAACGTGAACTGGGTCAACGAAGAACACAATCCCGTCAACAAAAACCTGCCCACTGGTCTGGGGCTGCAGTTTCTGTCTCTCGAGCTGTCCGATCTGCTGAGCATTTGCCGCTATATCCGCAGGCGGTCTGTCCCGGCTGAAGTCGGAAAACCCTGCCGCACCAAAAACAGACCTCGACGGAATCGCCGTCCCTGACCGAACCTGCCTGCCGTCCTTGCATCATGCGCGCGAAGGCTTTGGCGCCGACGCACCGTTGAGATCCAGGTGCTGCAGGGACCAAAGTCGCGCATAGCGACCGTTTTGAGCCAGCAACTGGCCGTGGCTGCCGGTTTCCCGTATGCAGCCCCGGTGCAGCAGTACGATCATGTCGGCCTTCTGCACGGAGCGCAACCGGTGGGCGATAACCAGCAGTGTGCGACCGGAACGCAGTTTTTCCAGGACCTGATGAACCCTTTCTTCGCTGGCGGCGTCGAGACGGCTGGTCGCCTCGTCGAACAGCAGAATCGAAGGATCACCAACCAGGGTGCGCGCCACACACAGCAACTGACGTTCCCCTGCCGACAAATTGCGGCCGCGTTCCTGCAGCATCCCCTGCATCCCACCCAGCCGGGATACGGCTTTCCAGGCACCGCAATCCTCCAGCAACGCCTGCAGTCGCCCATCGGACAGATGCCCCAGCGGGTCGAGGTTTTCCCGCACGGTTCCGGCAAACAGAAACGGTTCCTGGGAAACCCACCCGATACGGCGCCGCACTTCCGCCGGATCCATTTCGGCGAGGTTCACGCCATCGAGCAGAATGCGTCCCGCCGTTGGCTCGTAGAACCGCAGCAACAGTCTTCCCAGGGTGGTTTTGCCGCTGCCCGTGTCTCCGACAATGCCTATCATCTGCCCCGCCGCGACGCGAATATCGAGGTCCGCCAGCACCGGTTGCTGCCCATCATAGGAAAAAGATACATGGTCAAAACGCAAATCACCCACGCCGCCGGGCACAGGCAGCTGCCGCCCTCCTGGTTCGGGGGGCTGATCGAGAAGTTCAAAAATCCGTTCAAGGGAGGCGTTGCTGGCCTGCAACAGGGAATAGTGGCTGCTGAGCTTGCGCAGAGGGGCAAAAAATCGCTGCACATACTCCAGAAACGCCACCAGGGTACCGAAACTGGCCACTCCCTGTAAAACCGAAAACCCGCCGCGCCATAAAACCCCGGCGACAGCCAGGGCGGCAAGAGCCTCCAGGGCGCTGAACAGGAACACATCCCAGCGAATAGCGCCAAAATTACTGACCCGATATGCCTCCTGCAGATGATCAAATTCATTCAGGGTTCGCGCCTGCTGGCCGAACAGACGCACCGTCGATATGCCGGCGATACGTTCCGCAAGATAACCATTAAGCTCGGCCAGCCGGGATCTGACCTGGCGCATGGCTTGCCGCATGCGCCTTCGAAACAGCAGCAGCACCACTCCCAACAGCGGCAGAAGGGCAAAGCACACGCCGGTCAGCATCGGACTCAGCCACAACATGGCAATCACCACGAACAGCAGGGAAAAGACCTCGCCGAAGGCTGACGCCACACCCGACGCGAAAAGCTCCCCAACATTCTCCACATCGCTGGTGAGGCGTGTTACCAGACGTCCGGAGGGCTGCCGGTCAAAAAAGCGCGCCGGCAACCGCAGCAAATGCCGGAACCCCCGACTGCGAAGCTCGGCGGTTATTTTCTGCCCGACGCCCTGTGCCAGATAGCCCTGCCAGAAACCGATCAGGCTTTCGGCACAGGCGGCAGCCAGAAACAGCAAGGCGATGTTTCCCAATCCCTGCAGTTGACCGAGGACGATATGCCGGTCGATGGCGATTTTAAGCAGAAAGGGTTGAATCAGGCGTGCTGCCGATGCCAACGGCAGTAGAATCACAGCCCCGGTCGCCGATACACGATAGGGATGAATGAGCCTCATGAAACGCCGGAACAGGGACCAGTCCAGATGCCTTCCGGTGATTTCATCCATGTCGAACATGCCGCGCTTCACGCCAGACCCTCCAGTTCCCGCTGCAATCGCTCCTTCTCGACAAGCCGGGCATACCAGCCGCCCTCGGCCAGCAACTGCTGGTGGCTGCCACACTCCTGCAGCCGACCGTTTTCCAGAATGGCGATGCAATCGGCGGCCGCCAGCAATGACGCCTGCCCGGAAACCAGAAAAACGGTTTTTCCCGCCAGCAAGCGCAGCAGCCGGCGCCAGATCCGCTGCGACGTGGCGGCATCAAGATGACTGAAAGGATCGTCCAGCAACCATAATCCGCCGCCGCGGCCGAGGGCACGCCCCAGACACACCCTCTGGCGCTGCCCACCGGACAGGGCCTGGCCCCCCTCGCCGACCCGGGTATCGAAGCCCTCGCTGAAATTTGCCACTTCCGCATCCAGGCTGACAGTCCGCGAAAGCCGCTTCAGCAGCGACGCCTGCGCGCCCGGCGTGGCATACAGCAGGTTTTCCCCGACCGAACCGGAAAACAGGCGACTTTCCTGGGGCACCATGGCAACCCGCAGGCGGTGTGCTTCACCATCCAGCATTGCCAGATCCTGTCCTCCAATCAACACCTGTCCCGCCGGTACCGGATAAAGTCCCGCCAACAGGTGCAGCAGCGTGCTTTTTCCACAGCCGGTCGGTCCTGCTATACCGATCAGACTGCCGGCCGGAACCTCCAGGCTCAGCCCCCGCAGAACCGGCTTTTGATTATATCCGAAACACAGGTTTTTCAGAGAGACGGATGGCGGCCGGGCGGCAGCGACCACCGGCTGGCCCCCCGAAGGCGGGGAGCTGCCCAGAATCTCGCCAAGGCGCTCGGCACTGGCGGCACCACGCTGTACCAGCCCCAGAATCCAGCCAAGCATCAAGGTCGGCATGGCGAGCTGCGCCAGATAAGCATTGAAAGCCACCAACTCGCCCAGCGACATACGATGGGCTATGACCTGCCGGCCGCCAAGATAAAAAATCGCCATTGTGCTCAACGGGGCTATCAAGGCCATGCTGGGCCCAAGAGCGCTGCGCAGTCGTGCAAGGCTGAGGCTGGCCTCCAGATAATCGTTATTGTGCCCATCGAATCGGTCGGCGCGCAGGGCCTGCAAGCCGCTGCTGCGGATCACGGCTTGCCCGCTGATGCCTTCTTCCAGAGCTTCGCTGACCTGCCCCAGTCCCATCTGGACCCGTGCCGAGGCGGT
>NZ_JBFWJQ010000158.1:0-4289 GCF_050253115.1 Syntrophotalea sp. | reverse complement strand
CCACCACCACTGTTGTCGTCCCCGGCGCGGCCGAGCATCTGCATCTGATCGGCGACGATTTCGGTGATATAGCGCTTGTTGCCGTCGCGGTCTTCGTAAGAGCGGGTCTGGATCTTGCCTTCGATGTAGACCTGACGGCCTTTGGTCAGGTATTTGCCGCAGATTTCGGCGAGTTGGCGCCATGCCACGATGTTGTGCCATTCGGTTTTTTCCTGGCTGTTGCCGTCGCGGTCCTTGAATCGCTCGGTTGTGGCCAGGGAGAAGTTGGCAACGGCCGTGCCGGACGCCGTGTAGCGCAGTTCGGGATCTTTGCCGAGATTGCCGACCAGGATGACCTTGTTTACCGACATGAGCTGTAGCCTCCATGAGTTTTTATTTACGTTTGGTTCGTCTCGCGAGTCTAGCGGAAACGGGCGGGGGTGTAAAGTTCAAAAAGGTTTGACTCCCCTTGGCGAGGTCTCGTAAACTGGCGCGATTAAATGCTTATCGGGAGAAGAGGCCTATGCTGCGTACCTTGTTTTATATTGTCACGTTTGTCCCCTGGACCCTGTTTATTATGGTGACGGGCATACCCTGTTCTTTCATCCATGCCAATCTTCTGCATAGTTATGCGCGGTTCTGGGCCAGGATCAGTCTGTGGCTGGCCGGTGTCCGAATGGTGGTGGAAGGGCGGGAAAACCTTCCCGGGGGAGCTGTGGTGTATATGCCCAATCACCAGAGCAATTTCGATATTCTGGCGCTGTTTGCCGGGCTGCCCGGCCAATTTCGCTGGCTGGCCAAGGAAGAGCTGTTCCATATCCCCCTGTTCGGCCTGACCATGCGCCGCGCCGGTTATATTGCCGTGGATCGTTCCAACCGCAAGAAGAGTGTGGAAAGCATGCGCCGCGCCATCGAGCGCATTGCGCAGGGTACTTCGGTCGTGGTCTTTCCTGAAGGGACGCGCTCGCCGGATGGTCATCTCAAGGATTTCAAGGCCGGCAGCTTTACCCTGGCGATTCAGGCGCAGGTGCCGGTGGTACCCATCGCCATTACCGGCACGCGGGACGTCATGCCGAAGCACAGCTGTTGGATTCGGGGCGGCAAGGTGACGGTGACGATTCTGCCCGCCGTGGCGACTGCCGGCCGGGCGGTGCAGGAGCGCAATGAACTGATGCAGCAGGTGCGGGAGCCCATCGCGGCGCTGGTCGAAAAGGCCTTGCGGTCATGACCGACATGCCGAACGCGGGCTGGGGCGAAATCCCGGCGGACGCCGTGCGGATTCTGCCTCTGGGCGGGCTGGGGGAGATCGGCCTGAACATGATGGCGGTGGAGTACCTCGGGGAGCTGCTGCTGATCGACTGTGGACTCATGTTTCCGGAACCGTATATGCCTGGCATCGATCTGGTGATTCCGGATGTTTCCTGTCTGGAAGGTCAGACCGGCCGCATTCGCGGCCTGATCCTCACCCATGGACACGAGGATCATATCGGCGCCGTGCCGTTTCTGCTGGCAAAGCTCGGGTTTCCGACGGTTTACGGATCTCCGCTGACCCTTGGTCTGCTGCGTCACCGGCTTGAAGAGCACGAGCTTCTCGGCCAGGCTTCGCTGGTGGAAGTGCAACCCCGCCAGGCCCTGGATCTCGGTGTCTTTCATGTCGAAGTGTTTCGCGTCGCCCACTCCATTGTCGATGGACTCGGAGTGGCGATCCGCACCGCCATGGGATGGATTGTCCACACCGGCGATTTCAAACTGGACCAGACGCCGGTTGATGACCAGCCGACGGACCTGGTGCGGCTGGCAGCTTATGGGGAGCAGGGCGTTCTGCTGCTGATGTCCGACTCCACCAATGTGGAGAAAAAGGGGTTCACCCTTTCCGAGCGGGAAGTCGCGGCAGCCTTCGCCGAGATCGTGCCCCGCGCCAAGGGGATGGTGGCGGTTGCGACTTTTTCATCGAATATCCACCGCATTCAGCAGGTCGTGCAGGAGGCTGTGCGCTGCGGGCGCAAGGTGGCGATTGCGGGGCGCAGCATGGTAGCCAACACCCGCATTGCCCGGGAGCTGGGATATCTTGACATCCCCGATGATGTGCTGATCGAGCTGCGCCAGGCGCGGGATCTGCCGCGACATCGGCTGCTGCTGCTCACCACTGGCAGTCAGGGGGAGGCGCAGAGCACCCTGGTGCGGATGGCCATGGAGGAATTCAGGGCGTTGCCGCTGGAACCGGGCGATACCGTGATCCTCTCCTCCAAATTCATTCCCGGCAACGAAAAGGCCATCAATCGCCTGATCAATCATCTGTACCGGCGCGGCGCAGAGGTTTTTTACGAAACCACCAGCGAGGTTCATGTATCGGGCCATGCCAGCCAGGAAGAGCTCAAGATTGTGCTGTCGCTGGTGTGCCCCCAAAACTTCGTGCCGGTGCATGGCGAATACCGGCATCTGGTCCGGCACGCTGAACTGGCACGCGGCATGGGGGTGCCCGCGGAGCGGGTGACGGTGCTGGAAAACGGCTGCCCGCTGGTGGTTTCCGCCGCCGGTCTTTCGCGGGAGCCTCGCCTTGAGACCGGCCGGGTACTGGTCGATGGCCGCGGCGTCGGCGATGTCGGCCTCATGGAGCTGCGGGACCGGCGCCACATTGCCAACCACGGTCTGGTGGTGGTGCTGCTCGCCGTCAGCCCCGTGGACGGCCGCATACTTTACGGTCCCGAGCTTTTGTCCCGCGGGTTTGTTGCCGAGGAGGAAACGGATATTCTCGATCTGGCCCGTCGGCAGGTTTGTGACATGCTTGCCGGCATGGCGCCGGAAACGGCGACCGAGCAGGAGACCCTGGAGGTGGAAGTGCGCAAATGTCTGCGGCGCTTTTTCAACCGTACGGTCGAGCGGCGACCTCTGATTCTGCCGATTATTCTTGAACAATAGTCCCGTCCGGCCGGGCGGCGATGTACCCTTCGAATCAAAAGAGAGTGTCAATGAGTTTTCTGCATGCTATGGTGTTGGGCCTGCTCCAGGGCCTGACGGAGTTTCTGCCGGTGTCCTCCAGCGGCCACCTGGTCATCGCGCAGCATCTGCTGCCGGGTTTCGATCAGCCGGGGGTCTTGTTCGACGTGCTGCTGCATGGCGGCACCATGGCGGCGGTGGTGGTCTATTTCTGGCGCGATTGCCGCAACCTGGCCACGGCTTGTTTTGTTCAACACGACGAGGCGCATCAGTATCGTCATCTGTTGCGGTTGCTGGTGATCGGCTCGATACCGGCGGCGATTGTCGGTCTGAGCTTCAAGGAGTTTTTCATCGGGGCATTTGACAACCTGTTGCTGGTGTCGAGCATGCTGATGGTTACCGGATGTCTGCTGTATTTGTCCGAGCGCTTTCGCAAAAACGGGCGCGACGCAGGCAGGCTGCGTGTCCGGGATGCCCTGATTGCCGGTGTGGCCCAGGCCGGCGCCATCATGCCCGGCATTTCACGGTCTGGGTCGACCATATCCGCGCTGCTTTTCCAGGGGGTTTCCGGTGAAACGGCGGCGCGATTTTCCTTTTTGATGGCGCTGCCGGCCGTGCTTGGCGCGGCATTGCTGTCCCTGTCTGATCTGCAGGCGGTGCGGTCCGCCGATATCCCGGTCTATGCCGTGGGTACCTGCATGGCCTTTGTCAGCGGCCTGGCATCCATTCATCTGCTGCTGGGCGTGGTGCGCCGCCGACGCCTTTATGCTTTTGCTCTGTATTGCTGGGTGGTGGGAGGTATATTTTTTGCTGTATCCCTTTAAGGTCCCTGACGGTTCGATTTCCGTGGCCAGTTGCAAAGAAGCGGTTTTCGGCAATCACCAACCGCATCGGGACGGAGGAGTATCATGAGCAAGGAACAGACAGGCAAACAGGCGGCTACGTTCAGGGAGCGCTTCCAGCGGGAGTTGCTCGGCTTGTTCTGGCTGGCCACCGGACTGTTTCTGGCTCTCGCCCTTGTTTCTTTTCAGGCTGGTGATCCATCCCTCAACAACGTTTCCCGCGCGGGGGACGTGCACAATCTGGGCGGGTTTGTCGGTTCTTGTCTGGCCGACCTGTTGTTCCAGGGGTTCGGGTTTGCCGCGCTGCTGCTGCCCGTTGGCGCTTTCGGCCTGGCCTGGCACTCATTCGCCTGCAAGCCCCCCCGCTTTCAATGGCTGAGGGTGGCGGCGTTTTTCTGCATGCTTCTGTCGCTGGACGGTCTTATCTCTTTGCAATTCCACGGTGCGTCCTGGTTCGGCGAGCCGATCGGCGAGGCGGGAGGGTTGGCCGGAAGGATGCTGGCCAATCTGTTTACGGCGGGGGTCAACACT
>NZ_JBFWJQ010000157.1:0-4326 GCF_050253115.1 Syntrophotalea sp. | reverse complement strand
ACGGCTTCCAGGGCCGCGATGCAAACCGTCCGGCAGCGATAACATTCTATCATCCTTACCCTAAATCAGCTGACAAAAACACTGCCGTTACCTTTTCCAGCCGACCAGAGCATCGCCTGCCGCCGTCGAGGACAGCATGACAGCCGAGAAGAATCGTTCGGGGCCAGAAATCTCACCTATTTTAATCACCGGCAATCGATGCTATATTTTCACACGAAGTTCAGATCATAGAATAATGTTGTCGAAAAAA
Organism: Syntrophotalea sp.; assembly: GCF_050253115.1. Classification (NCBI taxonomy): domain Bacteria; kingdom Pseudomonadati; phylum Thermodesulfobacteriota; class Desulfuromonadia; order Desulfuromonadales; family Syntrophotaleaceae; genus Syntrophotalea; species Syntrophotalea sp. The sequence continues at coordinate 4,076 of NZ_JBFWJQ010000157.1, read as the reverse complement.
CATTTTCCTCCAACTCTGGACCGGTCTCCACTTTTCCCTTGCAATACCCGCCCATCTGACTGTAGCCGCTGAGCGCCCGAGGCTCTGGTGCGGAACGGCCGGCAAGGGTGCCAGCCAGAGGACGGCCGCTCGGCCGGGAACCGACGGGCCGGTAAGCGGTTTAATTCTCCGAAGAGGATCGTGATGAAAATCCAGGGAAAAATCATCGCCATGGGGGTTGCCCTCGTGGTGTTGACCGCCGCAGCAATTGTCGGCATTACCCATTTTCAGGAAAAGCGCATCGGCCAGCGAGTAACCGGCATCATCGAAAACCAGGCACGCCAGGAAACCGCCAAGGTAGCTCGCAGCATTCACCTGATGTGCGAGGTCATGCGCGAATCGGTGACCGAAACGGTGCTCAACAACCTCAAGGTCGCCGACACCCTGCTGCATCGGGAAGGAGGTATTTCCTTCGCCCCCACGACGATCCGATGGGTCGCGGTAAACCAGTTCACCAAGGAAACCAGATCCCTTGTTCTGCCTAAAATGCTCATCGGCAACCGGTGGTTCGGGCAGAATCGCGATGCCGCCCACCCGACGCCCCTGATCGATGAAGTACATCAACTCGTTGGCGGCACCACCAGTGTCTTCCAGCGCATCAACGAAGATGGCGACATGCTGCGCATCGCCACCAACGTTATTCAAACCAACGGCATGCGGGCCATCGGCACCTATATCCCGGCCCTCAATCCCGATGGCACCCCCAACGAAGTTGTCAAGGCGGTGCTGCGCGGCGAAACCTTCCTGGGACGGGCCTTTGTGGTCAACGCGTGGTATATCACGGCCTATCAGCCAATCTGGGATAAAGGCCACAAAGAGGTGGTCGGAGTACTTTACCATGGCGCCAAGCAGGAGAATGTCGCCAGCTTGCGGCAGGGCATCAAAGCCATGCAGGTCGGACAGACCGGGGAAGTCTTTATCCTGGGAGGCAAGAACGAACATCGTGGGGTGGTGCAGATAAGTCGCCAGGGCAAGCTGGAAGGTACCAGCCTGCTGGATCTGCAGGACCACCGGGATGGCCGGTTCTTCATCCGCAGCCTGATCGACAAGGCCCTGGCCCTGCATACCGACAACGAATCGGATATCCCGGTGGCTTTCGAACAGTTTGCCTTCCGCGGAAAGGGCGAGAAAAACCCCCGCTTGCGCACCGCTGCAGTCGCCTATTTCGAGCCGTCGGACTGGATCATCCTCGCCGTGTTCAACGAAGACGACCTGCAGGCCGCACAGGACTCGGTCAAGGCCGGGCTGTTTTCCATCATCCGTTCGGCTACCGCTGTCGCTGCCATGGTGCTGGTGCTGGCGGTTGTCATTGGCCTGCTGATGGCGCGCAACATCAGCAGGCCGCTCAAGCAGACCCTTGACATGATTCTGAACCTGGAGGAAGGCAAACTTGACCAGAGGCTGAACATGACGCGGAGGGATGAAATCGGTGAGATCGCCGGCGCGGTCGATCACTTTGCCGACAATTTGCAAGAAGAAATCCATACCGCCTTTGACAGACTCGCCCAGGGCGACTTCACCTTTAAAGCCAAAGGCCTGATCGCCAAACCGCTGGCCCGGGCCAACGTTGCACTGAATGAACTGGTGCAGGAAATTCAGGACATAGCGGATCAGGTCGCCAACTGCGCGACCCACGTATCGGCAAGCCAGGAAGCACCGACCGCCGAATCGCCTCACACGACGGACAGCGAAACCCTGCAAGAGGAAATGGCGCATACCGTTGCGGAAATGAACGCCTCGGCTGAAGACATATCCAAAATCATCAAGCTCATCGACGAGATCACCTTTCAGACCAACCTGCTGACGCTCAATGCAGCCATGGGAGCGACACGCGGCGGTCAGCGGACCAAAGGTTTTGCTGTCGTCGCCGAGGAAGTGCGCAATCTCGCCGCACGCAGTGGGCGGGCGGCCAAGGAAACCGCCGACCTTCTCGAAAACACTGCGGATGGCAGCGGATCCGATTCCGAACTGGCCGATCACACTGCCCAGACCCTGCGCAAAATCGTTGCCGGCATCGGAAAAATCACCGATCTGGCTTCCGAAATTGCCGTGGCCAGCAGGGAACAATCCCTCGGCGTCAACCATGAACCGGAACCGGTAACCGAATCAGAAGATTTGCAAAAAGGGTCAGCCTCTGATCTGGAAAGCACCGTGCCCACCGAAACTCTCGCCCAACAGGCACAGCGGCTCAAGGAGTTGCTTTCCAACTTCAAGGTCATGCAGAAAAACAACCTGGCTGCCTGGACCGAACTGCAAACCCAGGCCATCGCACGCAAGGCCCAGAATCAATCGAAACGCCTGACCAATGGCAGGGAACCGACAAAGCCCGGATAGCACCCCCACCACAACCGATGCCGGTCATCAGCGCTGCATCCCGCCCCCCGGACGGTCCACCGCCCGGGGGAGCACCATCAATCCGCAGACAAGTACCAGGCCGGCAACCACAAACAGAACCTGCAGCCCCAGGTACTCGCCGATATAACCCAGCAGGATGGAACCGGCGAAATTGCCGCCGTCAAGGGCACCGGTATAGATGCCGGTGATCTTGCCGCGAATTTGCGACGGTTCGCCGCGCACCGCCAGAGAGTTGAGTGAGGGAAACAGCAGCCCGTGGCCACAACCGGTGACAGCCCCGAGCATGGCAAGGGTGAGACCGTGTTGAACAAGGGAAATGCCCGCCAGACCTGCTCCTGTAAGGACAAGGGCGTAAGGAATAACGCGCAGTTCGCCGACCCGGTCGGCCAGACGGCCTCCCGACAGCCGCACTGCCGCCGCAGCCAGGGAATAGGCGACAAAAAACCACGAAACATGAGCAATACCCCGCGCCGCCGCCAACGGCGCAACAAAATTACCGGCGCCGGCCTGCCCGACACCGAACATGACCGCAAGCAGCGCGACGGTCAATATCTTGGTGCGCTTCAATATGCCAAAAAAAGTCGCCTCGCCATCTGCCCGAAGGCTTTCGGCCAAAGGCTCGGCCAGCGGCAGGTGGGCGACCAGCCCGATACAGGCAAGCAGCGATGCAGCTCCGAACATGGCGGTAAAGCCGTAATGATTGAGAGCAAATTCAGCCAGGGCGGGGCCGACCGCCATGCCAATCAACCCGGAAATGCCGAACATGCCGATCCCCTCGTTGAGGCGTTCCGGAGGCACGATATCAGCCACATAGGTAAAGGCTGCGGTAAAACAGGTTGCCATGCCGACGCCGTGCAAAATGCGCAAGACCAGCAGGTAAGGATAAACCCCTGCAAGAGGACCGGACAGCAACATATAGCCGACCGGCAGAACAACCATCATTAAAGATCCGATGGTGAAACTGCGCCGTCGCCCGGCGCGATCGACCAGATTCGAAACCCAGGGACGGCACAGCGTTGCCGCGAGGCCGAACAGGCCCATGATAATGCCGATGTCGGCCTCCGACCCTCCGCGATCCTCGATAAACAGGGGGAAAAGAAAGAACACCCCGAAACCGGCGGCCGTGGAAAAGTTGGCCAACGACATGGCCCAGAAGGCGCGGCTGTATAATCGCGGAGCGGCATCCGTCATGTTGGCTCCTCGTGCTTTCCGCCGGGGCTGGTGGAACTTAAAAGGGTTGCATTCAACCGACCTGCCCGATATTTATGTAGTGTCCATCCGGAAACTCCGGATGGATAAAGCGTAGTTTTCATATGGGAAACGAGCCATTTTTCGTTGTGGCAAGGGAATCGAGGGATTGAGCGAAGGCGTACATCGGTACACCGCATCACGCGCAGGATAGCAAAGTGAACAGCCTCCGGCTGCCCGAAGGGCGAGGGCCAGGGATGGCCCGAGTGACAAGCAAGCCTGCGGATTGACGCCGCCACGCCGGGAAAGAGCCGTTTCCCGATAATTATTTTGCAGCATCGATATTTCACCCGGAACCGTCAACATCGTAAAGGAGATGATATGAAAGAAAGCGGTCGTTGACCGCTCCGGGGGTAAGATAGAGCTTTCCGGAGTAGATAGGCTATAGGCTGGATGTTGTACTGGGGCGTTGACCCTGAAAAGGAGATTAGACT
>NZ_JBFWJQ010000156.1:0-4522 GCF_050253115.1 Syntrophotalea sp. | reverse complement strand
TTTTACTGATTAGATTGAGGTGTTTGTGAAAACCTGGACGTCCAGGCAAAAAATTCGTCCTGCAGGGCTTGGGGTTTTTCAGGGGTGAAGGCATGTTTGTCGTGTGTTCTGGTGGTAAAAAACGCCATAACGCTGTAGAACGGATTTTTTGCGGCACCATCGGATTTGTAAATTGTGCTTCGCGAGGGACGCAACCTCTGCCGTGATTTTTTATAAAGCGTTCTTCCCCGGAAAGTGGCATGTTTCGCCCCGGCTGAAACAGCCCGGAGACTCATTCATAATGGTGAATACATCCGCACTCGATGCCATCGCCTTGCGATACCGGCATCTTCTGGAGACAGTGGACGCCTGGTTTGCCCAGTGCAAAATGCAGGTTGGGGATCGGATCCGCTGCGGTGAGGGTTGTTCTGCATGCTGCAGAGGGTTGTTTGACATCACCCTTCTTGATGCCTATCTGCTCCAGCAGGGTTATTCGCGGTTGCCTGCTGGTCGCCGCCGGCAAATCGCCGGACGGGCCCGAAGGCAATTGCAGGCTTTGCAGCAGCAGTGGGCCGATTTCCAGCCGCCCTATCTGCTGAACAACCTGCCGGATCATCTATGGACAGATATGCCCGAGGATGATCCTACCCCTTGCCCGTTTCTGGACGAGAACGGTGCTTGCCTGGTGTATTCCTGGCGACCTTTGATATGCCGCCAGCACGGCCTGCCGAACATCGATCTGTCGGGAACTGTTTTCTCCGAGCTTTACTGCAGTCTTAATTTTGTCGGAGAGAATCCCTTTGAATGCCCGGAATTGAGATGGGATTTTCGGGGGCATTTTGTGAAGGAAATGGCGCTTTTCGGCGCCTTTACCACCGAGTTGTTCGGCACGTCGGTCAATGAGGCGGATACTTTTATTCCTGCCGTGTTATTCATCGATTTTCACTCTTTCCCTGGAGATGCTGACGTCTGAAGCGTTGTTTGTAAAGGCTTTTCCAAGGTTTTAGTATCTGCATTTTTCGCCGACCAGGAACCTTGCATACAGGTACCGTGGGGTTCGATTTCCGGAGTGCGCATGGCCTGCCGCTTGTCCTTTCGCTATCTTGAGCCAACCTTTTTTGCCGGTCTTCTGGATGATCCGGTGTTGTGGGTCAAAGTGCGTCCCTGGGGCCGCTCCTTGTTATTCGATTGCGGTCAGTTGCACCATCTGGCCAAGCGGGTGCTGAAATCCGTCGCTGCTGTTTTCATCAGCCACGCGCACATGGATCATTTCATGGGATTCGATACCCTGGTGAGGCAGGTGCTTGTATCGCCCCGCACTTTTGATGTCTTTGGCCCTCCCGGACTGGCCGACAAGGTAGAGCACAAACTGGCGGCCTACGACTGGAATCTGCACGAACATTTCTGGTGCAGCTTTCGTGTGCACGAGCTGTCCGGCGACAGGGTGTATCGGTGGATTTTCCCAGGGCCGCAACGCTTTATCCGCTGTTTTGAGGGGCAGGATGACCGTGTTGGAGGGACGATTTTTGAAAACCGCTGGGTCAAAGTAGAGGCCCGGCAGGCCAGTCACCGGATCCCGGTTCTGGTGTATCGCCTGACCGAAAAGGCAGGTTTTTCACTGGATGCGGAGCGCATTGCCACGCAAGGGTTGGTTGGTGGTCCCTGGATCGATGTTCTTAAACGTCAATTTTATCACGGTTTGCTGGGCAGGACCCCGCTGAACGCGACGCGTTTTGACGAAAATGGTCATACGATTGCCTGTCTGGTGGAAAATACCCGCGAGTTGTATGAAAACATTTGCCGCCGCCAGTCAGGTGCGTCCATTGGCTACCTGACGGATATCGGTTTTTCAAGGCAGAATCAGACTGTGGTGACCGCATTGCTCAAGGGAGTCAGATTGCTTGTGGGGGAATGCGCTTTTCTTGCGGACCACAAGCAAAAGGCCCGCCGCTCATTTCATCTCTGCACCCGGGATATGAACCGGCTGCTGGCCGAAATACAGCCGGATTTCTATATGCCTGTGCACTTGTCCAAATCCTGCAGCCACAGAAGCGGGGATCTGTACCTGGAATTGTGCCCGCCACCGGAAACCCGTCTGGTGTGTTTGCCGGACCGGCTGCTTCACCGGCCCTTCCTGCCTTGCGAAGTTCCAATGGATTGCATGTGAAAAATCAGCGCCCTGCGTATTTGACTGAAGTAACTAGTTTCCATCCGGAAACGGCCCTTTTCCGCCATGGCGGCGTCAATCCGCAGGCTTGCTTGTGCGGCGTACCGATGTACGCCTCCGCGCAACCCCTTGATTTCCTTGCCACAACGAAAAATTGATCGTTTCCCATATGAAAACTACGCTGTATCCATCCGGAGTTTCCGGACGGACACTAACTATAAAAAACGCCCGGCCATCCGTTCATGGAGGCGGGCGTTTTCATTTTCCGCTAAGGACTGTCCGTCAGGAAATATAGCTCATGTCCATGGCCACTTCGGGGTCGCAGCCGAGCCGCAAGGCCCCCCAATGCTTTCCCTTGATGAATATGGGCATGGCGAATTCGCTCAGGATCTCTCCATCGTCGCGCTGGTAGGTGTGCAGCAGCACCGGATCGGTATTGCGCGCGGCGGTCAGGCTGCTGGGATCATCAAAGATGCGCTGGTCACGGCTGTGTATCGCATCGATTTCCGGATCGCCGGTCACAGGTTGCGAGCAGAAACTGTTGTGGGTCCCCGCATAGCCATTGACATCGACGCAGACGGCAAATACGCCGCCTTTCAGGTCGTTGACCAGTTTGTCATAAATCGGCTGAAGATCTTTGCCAAAAGCGTCGGTGTAGGCAGTGCGATATTTCGCGGGATCGGTCCCCGGCACCGGCTGATAATCACGATCAAAAATATCGATGCCGCGCTCCAGCATTTTCTCCAGGTTTTTGCGAACTTTGTTACGGGCATTACGTAATTCGCCGACGATATACTCGCCATATCCCCTGCCGGTTTTGAAACGGGCATTCATGCGCTGCAGGTTTTCCGTGATCTGGTAGAGGTTTTCCGTCGAGGTTTTGGCCTCCTCCATGGTGTCCGACACTTCGCGGCTGATCTGATTGATATGCGTGACCTTGCCGTGCACCTCGTTGTTGGCGGCTGACAGTTCCTCCACCGAGGCGGTAATGCTTTGCAGTTGATCATCGCTTTTTTCAAGGTCGCTGATCATGGTTTTGAAGCCGTTGCAGGATTTGCTGACGGCTGCCTGGGTTGCCTTGGCGACGTTGCTGATATCCTCGGTTTCACTGATGCAGGTTTCGATGTGGGAAAGCATGTTGTTGATCTTGCCCGCAATGTCCTCGCTGGCGCCATTGACCTGCTCGGCCAGTGCCTTCACTTCATCCGCAACAATGGCGAAACCCTTGCCGGCCACTCCGGCTCTGGCTGCTTCGATGGCTGCGTTGAGGGAAAGCAGGGATGTCTGGGTCGCGATCGATTTTATCAGGGACACGATTTTTTTGATTTCCTGCGATTCACTGTCCATCTTGTTGATGGTTACGGTGTAGCCGGCAATCTTTTCCGTCATGCTGTTGATGCTGGCATTGGTCGCCATGAGTTCCTGAAAGGAGGTTTGCGCCGTATCGAGGTTGTTCGATGTCGAGGCGCATATTTTCTGGGTGTTGGCCGAGATTTCACCATGCGCGGCATTGGTTTCCTGGCTGCTGGCAAAAATGTCCTGCGCCAGGATTCCCTGCTCCCTGCTGTTGTGCGAGGACATCTCCACCTGGGACGACACCTTGAGGGTATTGACGGCGATCTGCACGCCCATGGTGCGGATATTGAGGAACATCTCGCGGACATTGTCGAAACATTCGTTGAGAGCTTTGGCCATGCGTCCGATTTCATCTTTGCGGTCCAGATCCAGGCGCAGGCTGAAATCACCCTTGCCGATCTTCTCCATAATTTCAGTGGATTCGTTCAGCGGCCGTGAAATGGATCGGGTGACGAAAAACACCAGACCCATGGAGCAGGCGATAACCAGCAGCAGGATGCCGAAGGTAGTGTAAAACAGCCGGGCAAGCACCGCTTCAATGTCGTCGAGGTAGAGACCGGCGCCGATGACCCAGTCCCAGCCCTCGACCTTTTTGACAAAGGAAATTTTGCCGACAGGTTTGCTGAAGCCGTCCTTGTGCCATGCGTATTCGACGAAACCCTCGCCATTTTCACGACAGAGTTCGGTCATTTTGACAAACATCCGCATGCCGTTTGAATCTTCCCTGGTCGCCAGAGAGGTGCCGTTGAGCTCCGGATCGAGGGGATGCAGGACCATGGCTGGCTGCATGTCATTGATCCAGAAATAGTTGTCGCCGGCAAAACGCAAATTTTGGATCACGGCCTTGGCCTGTGTCTGTGCCTGCTCAACGGGCATCTGCCCGGTTTGGGCCATACGGGCGAAGTGCTCGACCTGCCCCCATGCGGATTCGACCACGTGACGGATTTCGTTGCGGCGCGCTTCCATGATGTTGTCGCGGAACTGGATATAGAGCCATGACGCAACCAGGGTGAAAACCAG
>NZ_JBFWJQ010000155.1:0-4599 GCF_050253115.1 Syntrophotalea sp. | reverse complement strand
GGAATACAAGTTGTCAAGTACTTCTTCCGGGGATGTAGAAACCACGACGGAAAAGCCAGGAGAAGGCAATCGTCTGGGGCGTTCGTCCTGGCGTCAGATTCGTTAAGAATTTAGGTTCATGCCAAGTCGAGCCCAATCGAAAAGGGCAGAAGGAAAAACGATGAGAATGAAATCATGCGGGTTCAGTCTGATAGAGCTTCTTGTGACAATGGCGATTCTGGGCATCTTGGCCGCCATAGCGGTGCCGATATATAATCAGCATGTTTTGCGTACCAACCGTGCGGCAGCGAAGGGTATTCTGATGGAAATGGCACAGCGTCTGGAACGTCATTATACCCGCAACAATACTTATGCCGGGCTGGATGTCGAGGACATGGTGACCGGCGTAACGGTTGTCAGCGCAGATGAAATCGAGTCGCGCCGCTACCGGTTTCATTTTCAGGCCGGTGGTGCGCCGGATGCCGTATCGTTCACGTTGGAGGCGGTGCCTCAGGGCGGACAGGCTGCGGATGATTGCGGTACTCTGGCGGTCAACCAGGCCGGGGCCCGGAATGCGGCACAGGCCGGATGCTGGTAGACTTCAGGGTCCGCGCCCACACATTAACTCCCGCTTGGTCAATAGTGGGGCCGAACGTTTTGGATACATGCCCGGCAATTGCGTCGGGCATGTTCTGTTTGTAGTTGTGTTCCGGCTGGCGGCCTGGCAGGAAACAATCGGGAGTTTTCCCTTGCGCCTTCCGTAAACCATTGCGTATAGTTAGTTTTCATCCGGAAACGGCCCTTTTCCGCCGTGGCGGCGTCAATCCGCAGGCTTGCTTGTGCGGCGTACCGATGTACGCCTCCGCGCAACCCCTTGATTTCCTTGCCACAACGAAAAATTGCTCGTTTCCCATATGAAAACTACGCTGTATCCATCCGGAGTTTCCGGATGGATACTGGTTAGCTTTCATCCGGAAACGGCTCTTTTGCGCCGTGGCGGCGTCAACACGCGGGCTTGCTTGTGCGGTGTACCGATGGCCGCCTCCGTGCAACCCCTTGATTGCCTTGCCACAGCGAAAAATTGCTTGTTTCCCATATGCAAACCACGCTGTATCCAGCCGGAGTTTCCGGCTGGATACTGGTTGAATCTTTGTTCCGCTCGCCAACACGTACCGCAAGGGAGTTCAGACGTATGGCAAAGATCGCTCCGTTCAGAGCTGTCCGTTATAATCTCGAAAAGATTCAGGACCCCGTCAGCGTAACGGCGCCGCCCTACGATGTCATTTCGCCTGCGTTGCAGGACGATCTGTACCGCCGCAGCCCCTTCAACCTGGTTCGCCTGATTCTAGGCAAAATCGAGCCGGACGATGATGCGGCCAACAACCGCTATACCCGGGCGGCGGGATTTTTTCGCCAGTGGCAGGACGACGGCATTCTGGTCCGGGACAGGGAACCTTCCATCTACCTGTACGATGAAGAGTACCAGGCTGAAGGCATGGGGACCGTGGTACGCAAGGGCTTCATCGCCCTGGCGCGGCTGGAGGATTTTGCCACCGGCATGGTCAAGCCGCATGAAAAGACCCTGAGCGGCCCCAAAGCTGACCGCTTGCAGCTGACCAAAGCCTGCGAGGCCAATTTCAGCCCCATTTTCGGGCTCTATTCCGATCCCTGCTGTGTGCAGGAAGCCCTGACCTGGGAGCTGAAAAAGCGCACCCCCGATTTCGAGGTGACCGACGATGACGGTGTTGTCCACCGCCTCTGGCAAGTCACCGACCGGACCGTGATCGGCAGGATCTGCGGCCTTCTGGAGAACAAGCCGCTGTTCATCGCCGACGGCCATCACCGCTATGAGACGGCCCTGAATTACCGCGATTTTCGCAGGGCGCAGAGCGAAGGGTTCAGCGGCAAGGAGTTGTTCAATTATGTTCTGATGTATTTTGCCAATATGGAAGATCAGGGTATGCTTATCTTTCCAACCCATCGCGTGGTGCATGGGTTGGAGGCGTTTCGCCTGGAGCCGTTTTTGACCGAACTGGGCGTTTATTTCGAGGTGGAGGCACACACCGTGGATCCGGACGATGCCGATTCCCGGCGCCAGGCCCGCGATATCCTCCGGAACAAGGGCGAAAACAAGCCGGCCATCGGGTTGTTTGCCGGCGGGCGGACCCTTTATGTGCTGACTCTCAAGGACGCGGCGAGCATGGATGCCTTTTTCGACGAAAAAACCTCCAAGGCGCTGCGCACCCTCGATGTCTCGATCCTGCATCGCCTGGTGCTGGAAAAGATGCTCCATATCACTTCGGAGGCACAGGAGCAGCAGACCCATCTTGGTTATGTCAAGAATTTTGACGAGCCGTTCTCCATGGTGCAATCGGGGCAGTGCCAGATGGCGTTCCTGATGAATTCCACCCGCATGGTGCAGGTCAGGGATGTTGCCAACGCCGGTGAAAAAATGCCGCAGAAATCGACCTATTTTTATCCCAAGCTGCTCAGCGGTCTGGTCATCAACCCCATCGTTTGCGGCGAAACGGTTGAAGACTGACGTTGGCCCGGCGGCAGCGGCCCGGGTATGCCGTGCCCATTTCGCATGGGCCGTTTTGGAAGGCTTCGCCGATTTATGAGTCTCTCGCCCGACGATCTGCTGAATCTGTTGCTTCAGAACCGGGGCAAGCCCCTTTCGGGAAGACAGCTGCTGGCCGGTTTTGATCTTTCCCGCGATGAACGCCAGGCTGCTCTGCGTCTGCTGGAGACACTGGCGGACGAGGGGCTGGTGCGCCGCGCCCGCAAGGGGCTGTATTCCCTGCCGAAATCGACGGAGCTGGTGATCGGCAAGGTCGCCGTGCATCGCCAGGGTTACGGTTTTGTCGTGCCTGAAGAGCCCGGCCGCCCCGACGTGTTTGTTCCCGCCCGGTTCATGCGGGATATCATGGATGGGGACCGTGTCGCGGTGCGGCTGCAGCGTGCCCCGAGAGGAGGTTTCGAGGGGCGCGTCGTGCGGGTGCTGGCGCGGGCGCATCACAGCATTGTCGGCGTGTTCCGGCCGGACTCGGGGCATGGCATGGTATTGCCCAGCGATCCGGCCCTGTCGCAACCGGTTCTGCTCCTTGCCCCCTGTGCCTTGCCGGTCAATGCGGGAGATCTGGTAATCGCCGCCATAGAGCGTTATCCCACCCGCCGGCAGTATCCGCAGGGACGCATTGTCGAGGTTCTCGGCGATCCCTCCGATCCCCGGGTTGAAGTCCTGGCCCTTGCCCACAAGTACGATCTGCCCCGGGAGTTTTCCCCCGCCGCCCTCGACCAGGCCCGGTCCGTGCCCATGGAAGTCGCAGAGGGCGACCTTGCCGGCCGCGAGGATCTGCGTTCGGTGCCGTTTGTCACCATCGACGGCGAGACGGCCAAGGACTTTGACGATGCGGTGGCGGTGTGCCGGGAGGCGGATGGCGCCATCCGCTTATGGGTTGCCATCGCCGACGTGGCCCACTATGTCTATCCGGACAGTCCCATCGACAAGGATGCCCTGGACCGTGGCACCAGCGTCTACTTTCCCGGCATCTGCCTGCCCATGCTGCCCGAGGCCCTGAGCAACGGCATCTGTTCGCTGAATCCCGGCGTCGACCGTCTGGTTCTGACGGCGGAAATGCTGTTCGACGGGCGCGGGGCCAGGGTGTCAAGCCGCTTTTATCCGGCGGTGATGTGCAGCCGGGCCCGTTTGACCTATCACCAGGTGGCGCAAGTTCTGGACAAAACGTCAAGCCATGATCCTTTGCCGCCACAGACGCCGCTGGAGGATCTGAGGCTTATGGCCGAGCTGGCGCTGCGGTTGCAGCAGATGCGTTTTCGGCGCGGCAGTCTCGATTTCGACCTGCCAGAACCCGAGATCGTGCTGGACCTGCAAGGGCGTCTCGACCAGATCCTGCGTGCCGAGCGCACCCCGGCGCACCGCCTGATCGAAGAATTCATGCTGGCCGCCAATGAAGCCGTCGCGACGTTTCTCTCGGAGCACCACATTCCGCTGCTTTACCGGGTGCATGAACCGCCCGATATGGAAAAGCTGCTGGCGTTCCAGACCTTCCTTGCTCATTTCAACATCGGGCTCGATCTGTCGGAAGAAACCGTGTCTCCCGCGGCACTGCAGGGGGCGCTCGATGCGGTTCGCGATCGCCCCGAAGAGCGCATGGTCAACCAGTATTTGCTTCGCAGCATGAAGCAGGCGCGTTACGATGCCGCCAATCTCGGCCATTTCGGTCTTGCCTCCGACTGTTATTGTCATTTCACCTCGCCCATCCGCCGTTACCCCGACCTGGTGGTTCACCGCATACTGCGCAGGGTGCTGTCCGCGGGCAAGGCCCCGTTGAAGGTTTCCGTGCTTGAAAAGCTGGGCGAAGCAACTTCTTTCAGGGAACGCCGCGCCATGGACGCCGAGCGGGAGATGGTGGCCCTGAAGCGCTGTCAGTTCATGCAGGACCGGGTCGGAGAGAGTTTCGAAGCCTGGGTGGCGGATGTGCAGCCTTTTGGTATTTTTGTGGAACTGCAGGATGTTTTCGTCGAAGGTCTGGTGCATGTCGCCACCTTGAGTGATGATTTTTACGAATTCGATGAAGAGCTTCACCGTCTGGTGGG
>NZ_JBFWJQ010000154.1:0-4682 GCF_050253115.1 Syntrophotalea sp. | reverse complement strand
CCGCACTTTTGGGATAAATCGGGGGTGCTATGAGACTCAACAATTTCGAAACCCTGCGGATCTGGCATTTGTCTTGCCGCCAGAGTGGCCACGCCTGACAAAAACCGGGGTTTCCGGATGGACACTAGCCTATTCACGCATTCAATGCAAGCAATTATTTACCCCGGCAGGACCGGAGCGAAGCCCTGCGGTAGCATTCGCCCCGTCTGTTCCCGGGTTGAACGGCCAGCCTTGCGGGTCCTGCTGCCGCTGCGCCATTGCACGAATCCGGTCATTGGGTTACTGTCGATGCGGGTTTCCGGCACGAATTTGCCACCGGATCGTGACCGACCCGCAAAGAAATCCAGCGCCGCCAGAAACAGTCCCCCTTGCAAGCCGAAAGGATTTGCCACATGGATCAGACCAAAAATACGCCATCGCTGGGCCGCCTGGCGAATATTGTCGCACAATTGCGGGCTCCACAGGGCTGCCCCTGGGACGCGGCACAGACCCCGGAAAGCCTGCGTCCCTGTATCATCGAGGAGGCATACGAACTCATAGAGGCCATCGATCAAGGCGATCATCTTGCGATTTGCGAGGAACTGGGCGACCTGCTGTTGCAGGTGGTACTGTTGGCGCGCATTTTTGAAGAAAGACACCTTTTCAGCCTTGAAGACGTGGCCCGTGGCATCACGGACAAACTGGAAAGACGACATCCGCACGTCTTCGGCGACTGCCAGGCCCACGATATCGCTTCCACTCAGCGCCAATGGGACGAAATCAAGCGCCTGGAAAAAAGGGACCGGGGAGAACCAGCATCGGCCCTGGGCACATTTCCGCCACATCTTCCCGCCCTGATGAAAGCCAGGAAACTTACGGAAAGAGCCAGTCGTGCCGGCTTCGACTGGCCGGATATGGAGGGCGTCATGGCCAAGGTCCACGAGGAGCTGGCCGAATGCGAGGAAGCCTTTCGAGGCGGCGATGGGCAAAAAATGGAAGAGGAACTGGGTGATCTGTTGTTTGCCGCGGCAAACCTTGGCCGGTTTCTGGACATCGACGCCGAAAACGCCCTGGGAAATACCATCAAACGCTTCACCCGAAGGTTTCATCACGTCGAACATTGCCTGAGAAAAAACCGGCGCCCCCTGACAAGCGCTTCATTGAAGGAACTGCAGAGCTTGTGGGAAGACGCCAAGCAACGGGAACGCGGCATTTCTGAAACATAGCACAATCTTCAGACGATGCCAGAATCGCGCCGCGATCCTAAAAATCCCGCATCTTCAAGCCCCTTGCCACCTTTTCCACAAATTATGTTGACAGGCAGTGGACAACCCTGTGGAAACGGCTTGCCGGGCCCTATCCCTCTGGGCCTCCAACAATCTGCCTATTTTATAACCACAGATACATATGCCAATCAAATCAATAGTTTACATTATTACACCCATATACAACGACACTGCGGAAAGAGCGACCAACCCTGATTCCCTGCCCTGCCATATTTTCTTGGAAACTGCTAAACCATTGGTGATACAGAGGCCGCCGGGACTGAAAAACCGGCATTTCAAAAGCCGTGCAAACCTTGGCGAGGCTGGCGCGGCATCCGATGCGGGGCGGGCTTTGCGGATCGATAAATGGATACGCCCCTCTTCGTATGTACGAAGAGGGGCGTCGAGATTTGGCGGCCCCGGCGCGATTCGAACGCACGGCCTATCGCTTAGGAGGCGATTGCTCTATCCAGCTGAGCTACGGGGCCAGCAAGGGGCTAGATTTATACTACAGGTTTGATTTTTCTGGCAAGTTTTTTCTTTCCTCGCCTTGCCATCAGAATTTGAGCAGACTGAAAACCTTGTGCGATTGAAGTTTTTCCCGGCCTTTCAAAAATTCCAGTTCCGCCAGGAAAGCGCATTCAACAATCTGTGCGCCGCAGTCTTCGACCATTTCGATAACCGCCGCCACGGTGCCGCCGGTAGCCAGGAGGTCATCCGCGACAATGACACGATCACCGACCTTGAACGCATCGGAGTGGATTTCAAGACTGTCGGTGCCATATTCAAGCTGATAGGTTTTCTGTATCGTTTTGTAAGGCAGTTTGCCTGGCTTGCGCACCAGGGTAATGCCGGTACCGAGTTTATAGGCCAGGGCTGCACCGAGAATGAAGCCGCGGGCTTCGATACCGACGATCTGGTCGATTTTTTGCCCGATATAACGATGCGCTATGAGATCCACCATGCGATGATAACTTTTCGCATCGGACAACAAAGTGGTAATATCCTTGAAAACAATCCCCTTTTTGGGGAAATCGGGGATATCCCGAATGGCATTGCGCAGGTCCTCCACGTCCAGGTTCCTTTCAGTCATAAAACATCTTCCGCGTACATTGAGAGTTAAGGTGTTCAGGAACGCTTTGCCATCTCGCTTTCCATAAAAGCCAGGCTGGCGGTTTCCTGTTCTTCCATGATACCGCGTAATTTCTGCAAGCTCTTGGCCTCGATCTGGCGAATCCGCTCCCGGGTTACGCCAAACCGCCGCCCGATGGTGTCCAGAGTCTGCGGTTCCTGGTCATTGAGACCAAAGCGCAGTATCAGGATCTCCTGTTCATTTTCACTCAGGGTCTGAAACCACTTGCAGACATGGGCATATTTGTCTATGTCGTCGACAAACACGCTGGGGTTGTCGGCGTTGGCATCCTCGATCGTATCGATGAGACTATAGTCGCGGTTTTCACCCATGGGGTGCTCGATGGAATAGGTCTTTTTTACCAGCACCATGAGCCTGCGGATATAGGCAGGGTCCACTCCCATGTATTCGGCGATCTCCTCGACCTTGGGCTCGCGGTTGTACTGGTGAACCAATTCCCGACTGATCTTGATGAACTTGTTGATGTCATCGGAGACATGCACCGGCAGCCGGATCGTGCGGCTCTGGTTCACCAGGGCACGTTCGATGGATTGCCGGATCCACCAGGTGGCATAGGTGGAAAAACGGCACTCCTTGCTCAGCTTGAATCGCTCCACAGCCTTGATGAGCCCCATGTTGCCCTCCTCGATAAGATCGAGGAAAGGCAGACCCCGGTTCATATAGCGCTTGGCTATCTTGACCACCAGCCGCAGATTCGACTCGATCATGCGATCCCGGGCAGCCGCGTCTCCCTGCGAAATACGGCGGGCAAGCATGCGCTCATCCTCGGCCGTCAGCAGTTTTGTCTTCTGGATTTCCCTCAGGTAAAGCTTGATGGCATCATCCGAGGGACCATCGTCCTTTTTGTCTTCCCCGGATTCCTCTTCATCGGAATCGTCGTTATCATCGCACTCCTCTTCGTCTGCCTCTTCCATTTCGTCAAGGACCTGCATGGCATCAAAACCTGCTCCCTTCTCTTCCACGGCTTCGACTTCCTCCTCCACGACAACGTCCTGAACATCCGACGGGTAGCGTTTACGCGTTTTGCCCATATGATCTCAGACCTCCTTGTTCCATGCCTGATTATCCTGCAGCAAGCCAGATTTGCAGATCCGTCTCCGACGCCGGGACGGTTCTGGATTGCGTCATGCTCCAGCGCAGCCCTGTCATCAGCAGCGCATGCCGCTCCGCCGCAACCGCCAGGCGAAGGTCATGATGCCATGATCAGGGTAAAAAAGAAACCGGGTTCAGTGCTTCCTTGCCGTGCCGGATCTCAAAATGCAGACGGGAGCCGCGGTATCCCGGCGGCGACCCGGAAACAGCTATGTGGTCACCCTTGCCGACATAGCTTCCGGCCCGCACCAGATTGGCCTGGTTGAACCCGTAAACCGTGAAGTAGTCGTCGGCATGCTTGAGTATGATCAGGTTACCGTAGCCCTTGATGCCGTCCCCACTGTAGGTGACATGCCCTGCCGCGGCAGCGACCACCGTCTGCCCGTGCCTGACTTCGATTTCGATTCCCTTACGGCCGCCATACCCCTGTTGTCCAAAGGGCTTCACCAGTTTACCACGAACCGGCCAGATAAACCTGCCTTTGGGAATTTTTGTTCCCTCGTTTTTCCTGACAGAGGTCTTATTGCTGGCTGACGGCGCGGCGGGGGTTCTGCGGGAGGAGCTGGACGGAGTCGATGAGGCAGCGCTGGATGGCTGACGCTTCCTGACGGTGGTCACCCGCTGCCGATGGCCCCCGACAGCCACGGTGGCCGGTACAAATCTTCGGCTGCGCGCGCCGGGTATGAAAAGCCGCTGTCCAACCTTGAGCTGAGTGGGATCCGCGATGCCGTTCAAACGTGCCACGTCATCGGCATCCACTCCATAGGTCTGCCCGATGCGGTAAATGGTCTGCCCGGGCTGCACCGTATGGTATACGCCCCGGGGTGGTCCACAGCCGGCCAGCAGCAGCGCCAGCAGCAGAACCAGCCCGAACCCAATCTTCGCGGCGTGGCCCAGGCGAACAACAACATGCGCCCTGCAAACCTGTTCATGGCACCAAAAAGTCATCTTCAATCGAAATTCCACCGCCTCGACAAGAAGGTCAGGTAAAATGCGACACCAGCAAAAACCCTCCGATACAGAGAATCATAAGGGCAAACGTCAGATAATTGAAATAGGTTTCAACAAACCGCCGGACAGGCTGCCCCCACAACCAGACCAGCAGCGCCAGCAGAAAAAACCGCAAACTGCGACTGAGCAGGGATGCTAACATGAACATGCCGAAATTGATCTGGAACACTCCGGCGCCAATC
>NZ_JBFWJQ010000153.1:0-4747 GCF_050253115.1 Syntrophotalea sp. | reverse complement strand
TTGAGTCGGATAAGATATATTATGTAAACCAATAAATATAGTTTTTATTTCTTATTGCGGTATTAACCGAGACTGGCCAGTTCAAGACGCTCCCCCCACCGATCTTTCAGAGCCTGGCGCAATTCGTGGTATCGATCAGCAGTCAGGAATGCCGGGTCTTCAGCGATCCGGAAGGCTTCTTGACGTGCCTGGTCCAGAGTGCGTCCGTCACGGAACAGATTGGCTACACGAAAATCCGGGATGCCGGACTGCCGGGTTCCGAGAAACTCTCCCGGACCCCTGATTTCCAGGTCCGCTTCCGCGATTTTAAACCCGTCATTGGTGGCAGCCATGACCTCCAGACGTTTCAGCCCGTCTTCGCTGCATAATCCGGATTTGACCAGCAGGCATTGGCTTTGATGAGCACCGCGCCCAACGCGGCCTCGCAGTTGGTGCAGCTGCGCCAGGCCGAACCGCTCGGCATGTTCAATCATCATGACTGTGGCGTTGGGCACATCGATTCCGACTTCGATGACAGTGGTCGAAACAAGGATGTTTATGGCTCCGGACTTGAAATCCCGCATGATTTGTTCTTTGGCATCGGGACGCATTTTGCCGTGCAATACCCCGATCCGCTGTTCGGGAAAAATATTTTTCTGAAGGAAAGCAGCGCCTTCTGTTGCCGCCAGCAGATCGCTCTTTTCGGTTTCTTCAACCAGCGGGTAAACAATGTACGCCTGTCGGCCTTCGGCCAGCTCGTGGCGGATGGTTTCATAGGCCTTAATGCGTCTTGCTTCCGGAATGATCCTGGTGATCACCGGTTTCCGGCCAGGAGGCAAAGCATCGATGACGGACAGGGAAAGATCGCCGTATACGGTAAGGGCGAGAGTGCGGGGAATCGGCGTGGCCGTCATGATCAGCAGGTCCGGATGGTTGCCCTTTTTCCTCAAGGCGGCGCGTTGCAAAACTCCGAAGCGATGCTGCTCGTCAATAATGCCGAGGCCGAGTTCAGCGAATCGGACATCTTCCTGCAAAACGGCATGTGTTCCCACAACCATCTGCGCAGCGCCATCAGCCAGATCCTGCAGGATCTGGCGGCGCAGCGAGGCCGTTGTGGATCCAGAAAGAAACCGCACAGTCAGCCCCAGAGATTCCATCCATGCGTGGAACTGTAAAAAGTGCTGCTCGGCAAGGATTTCGGTCGGAGCCACAACCGCTACCTGGGTTTGATTTTCGATGGCAACCAGCGCCGCCATGAGCGCAACAATGGTTTTTCCACTACCGACATCGCCTTGCAGAAGCCGGTTCATGGGATGGGGCGCCATCATGTCGCCCTTGATTTCCCGCAGAACCTTGCGCTGTGCCTCGGTAAGACGAAACGGCAGCATGGTTGCCAGGGGCTTGGTATAGACATGCTCGACTTTAAAGGCACGCCCCTGCTCCAGGATCACACCCCGGTGTTTCAGCGCCATGCCAAGTTCCAGATAAAACAACTCATCGAATACCAGCGTGCGTCTGGCGACACTGCAGCCTTCATCCAGTTCCTTCAGAGAGGAATCTGGGCCGGGGAAATGAACTTCCCGCAGTGCTTCGTCCAGAGGCATGAGCTGCTGTCTTCGCTGAATTTCAACAGGCAGAGGAGATACAGCCAGGTGGGCATAGTGATCGACAACCTGCTTCCAGATCTTGCGTGCGGATTTCTGTGTGAGCCCTTCGGTAAGAGGATAGACAGGCAGGATGCGGCCAAAATTCAGAGGATCGGCATGGATAAGGGCGTTGGGATCCTGACCCGCGGCTAGGAATTCGACGTCAGCATGGTGCATCTCGCGAATGTTTCCGAACTGCTTGACTTCACCGTAAACTACACATCGCCGGCCGACAGGATATTGTTTTTCGATCCAGGTTTTGCGGTAATGGAACCATTTAAGGTTCAGAGAGCCGCTTCCATCTCCGACAACAACTTCGAAAAGCTTCCGTCTTGACCGGGAGGTTGTCTTTTCGGTACTGGCCAGAACTTCACCGAAGATGGTTGCCCGCGTGTCGGGCATGAGATCTGCGATACGGGTAAACTGACGGCGGTCTTCGTAGCGAAACGGCAGGGTGTACAGGGCTTGTTCTACGGTACGGATTCCAAGCCGGGCCAGCTTCTCCGCAATCCGAGGGCCAACCCCCCGGATGCTATCCAGGGGGGTTGCCAGATATCTGTGACTTTGATCGTAGGTGGGCTTCAGGGACATGCCCCCTGCCCTCCTTGTCAGTTTTTGATAACAGCGTTGAGATCCTTGAGCAGTGCTTCCACGTCAACACCGTGAGCCGTGGCGCCTTGCTCCAAGGTTTCATAACGGGCGGCGGCACAGCCGAGACACCCCATTTTGTACTTCATGAAAACCTGAATCACCGGCTGACCGTAAGCAAGTATTTCGCTGAATTTCATGTCTTTGGTAATTTTATCGCTCATGACTGTTCCTTTGCGGGAAATTGCCACCATGCGGCGGGATGATTTACATGTACTCGATGTTTACCACTTCGTAAATTTTCAGCCCGGATGGGACCTTGATGCGAACCTCGTCATCGAGACGGTGGCCGATCAGAGCCCTGCCAACCGGAGAAGTAACGGAAATTTTCCCCTGTTTGAGATCGGCTTCATCTTCACCTACTATGCGGTAGGTTACTTCACTTTCCGTGTCGACGTCAAACAGGGTGACATTTGCGCCGAAAACTATTTTATCCGTGACCACGGCGCCGGGCTTGATAACTTCGGCACGGGCTATTTTGTCATTGAGTTCCTTGATGCGGCCCTCGATGAAACCCTGACGATTTTTGGCGGCATCGTATTCAGCGTTTTCGGAAAGGTCGCCATGCCCGCGCGCTTCGGCGATATCCTGTACGACCCTGGGGCGCTCCACGCGGATCAAACGTTTCAATTCGTCTTGGAGATTGCGGTAACCTTCTTCGGTCATGGGGATGCTGTGGGACATGGTTCGATCTAACCCTTTTCTGTAAAAATCACCGGGCGGGTAAACCCGCCCGGTTGGTTAAGCTGAAATTTATTGATCCTGAAAAAATGGAAGGCCGCCATCAGGATGGCGGCTATTGCTTCGCATAATACTCCTGAAGAGGGACGACGTCAAGTTTTTCTCGCCCGAGAGCCAGAACCGCATCAACAGCGGCAATGATGCCTTCCATGGTTGTATAGTAAGCGATGCCGTTCATCAGGGTTGTGCGCCGGATGGAATACGAGTCGGACACCGATTGCGCACCGAACGTGGTATTGAAGACCATATCGATCTCCTTGCTCTTCAAAGCATCCACGCAGTGGGGACGACCCTCCTTGACTTTATTGACCGAAGTTACCGGCAGATTGTTGTCCCGGAGGAACAAGGCCGTTCCCCGCGTGGCAACGAGGGTAAAACCGCCGGCAACCAAACGTTGCGCGGGTTCGAGAAATGCCTTCTTGTCTTCGTCCTTGAGGCTGACGAAGACCGTTCCTTCGGCAGGCAGACGAACGCCGGCCGCCAACTGGGATTTGGCAAAGGCTTTGTAAAAATCGGTGTCGATTCCCATGACTTCCCCGGTGGATTTCATTTCCGGACCGAGGAGCGTATCGACTCCCGGGAATTTCACGAAAGGAAACACCGCTTCCTTGACGCAGATGTAAGGCGGAATGATTTCGCCGTGAATATCCAGATCTTCGAGGGTTTTGCCAGCCATGATGCGCGCTGCAAGTTTGGCCAGAGGCCGATTGGTGGCCTTGGAGACGAAAGGTACGGTGCGACTCGCCCGCGGATTGACTTCCAGCAGAAAAATGGTGTCGTCCTTGACGGCGTACTGGATATTCATCAGCCCTACGACACCGAGTTCCAGGGCCAGTTCCCGGGTCTGCCGGCGAATTTCTTCGACGATGGCAGGTTTGAGGGAATATGGGGGCAAGGCGCACGCGGAATCTCCGGAGTGGATGCCGGCTTCTTCGATATGTTGCATGATTCCGCCGATAATCACGTCGCGTCCATCGCACAAGGCATCGACATCGACCTCAATGGCATGCTCGAGAAACTTGTCGACCAGAATCGGGTGATCTGGCGAAGCCTGCACGGCGTTTTGCATGTAGCTGCGCAGGGCATCGACATGATAGACGATTTCCATGGCGCGCCCGCCCAGAACATAGGACGGCCGCACGACAACCGGATAACCGATGCGTCCCGCAACCTTTTCGGCCTCTTCAAAGGAACGCGCCAAACCGTTATCAGGTTGCAGCAGACCGAGTTTGAAGAGCAGAGTCTGGAAACGTTCACGATCCTCGGCCCGGTCGATGGCGTCCGGACTGGTGCCGATGATGGGAACACCGGCCTGCTCCAGCGCGACGGCCAGCTTCAGAGGGGTCTGTCCGCCGAACTGGACAATGACGCCTTCGGGTTTTTCGATATGCACGATTTCCAGAACGTCTTCAAAAGTCAGAGGTTCGAAATAAAGCCGGTCCGAGGTGTCGTAATCAGTGGAGACCGTCTCGGGATTGCAGTTGACCATGATGGTCTCATAGCCGTCCTCGGCCAGAGCCATCACCCCGTGGACGCAGCAATAGTCGAATTCGATCCCCTGCCCTATACGGTTGGGGCCGCCACCGAGAATGATGATTTTTCTGCGGTCGCTTGGCATGGCCTCGCACTCGGTCTCATAGGTCGAGTAGAGGTAAGGGGTATGGGCGATAAATTCCGCCCCGCAGGTGTCGACGCGTTTATACACCGGCCGGATGCCCAACCGCTGTCGCATC
>NZ_JBFWJQ010000152.1:0-4813 GCF_050253115.1 Syntrophotalea sp. | reverse complement strand
CCCACGATTTTCTTGGGGTTGTTGGTCATCAGGCGGATTTTGCGGACGCCCAGGTCATGCAGAATCTGGGCTCCGATGCCGTAATCCCGCAGGTCGGCCTGGAATCCCAGAGCTTCATTGGCCTCCACCGTGTCATGCCCCTGATCCTGCAGGGCATAGGCCTTCAGTTTATTGTTTAGGCCGATACCCCGGCCTTCCTGGCGCATATAGACAATAACGCCGACCCCTTCCTTGGCGATCTGGCACATGGCGGCGTGCAGCTGATCGCCGCAGTCGCATCGCAGGGAACCAAACACGTCCCCGGTAAGGCATTCGGAGTGAACCCGCACCAATACCGGTTTCTCGGGGTCGATGGTCCCCTTCACAAGCGCCAGATGCTGCGCCTTGTCGACATCGTTTTCGTAACCGATGGCGGTAAAATCGCCACCGTAAGGCGTGGGAATCACCGTTTCGGCCTCCCGCCGCACCAGCATTTCCTTGTTCATGCGGTAGCGCACCAGATCCGCCACGGTGACAATGCGCAACCCGTGCCGCTTGGCGAATTCTTCCAGTTGCGGCATGCGCGCCATGGTACCATCGTCGTTCATGATCTCGCAGATGACACCGGCCGGTTTGAGTCCGGCGAGACGGGCCAGATCCACCGACCCTTCGGTCTGGCCGGCGCGCACCATGACCCCGCCCTTTTTGGCGCGAAGCGGAAACACATGCCCGGGACGCGCCAGGTCCTGCGCCTTGCTCTCGTCGGCAATGGCCACCTGGATGGTGGTTGCCCGATCCTTGGCGGAAATCCCGGTGGTTACGCCTTTGCGAGCCTCGATGGAAACGGTGAATGCGGTTCCGAAAGAGGAAGTATTCTGGCTGACCATGAGGGGCAGCTGCAGATAATCGGCGCGTTCCTCGGTCAGGGAAAGGCAGATCAGGCCGCGCCCTTCCCGGGCCATGAAATTGATGGCTTCCGGAGTGACCATCTCGGCGGCCATGGTCAGATCGCCTTCGTTTTCCCGATCCTCGTCGTCGACAAGAACCACCATGCGACCCTGGCGCATATCCTCCAAAGCGGCTTCGATATTGGCCATGCTCATTGTGCATCTCCTTTTTGGTCCGGTACGGCGTAAAAGGCGGGGGCTGCGTGGCGCGAAATATCAGCGCGATCCGACGAAAAACCGGCAGCGTCCCGCGATTTCTGTACCCCGTGGCCCAGCCGTCCCCGACGCCTCTTGCGAACCCTCTGCTTCCGATAATCGCGGACAATAACACCAATGCAGGTCTTTTCGCAAGAAAAGAAAGAATTTATCTATGGTTTGCGGGCATTTGCAGGGGGCCGACAGCGCAAGGGACTCCCGCGGCGCATCAGCCCCAGGCGGTGCTGGACACGAACTATAAAAACCCGTTTTTCGCAAGAAAGTCGAGGGTCAGGTCCGGCTTGCCCGGCAGCGCGCCGGCAGGACGCAGCAACCGCTCGACATACTTTCCCAGAATATCGGTTTCGATGTTCACGCGACTGCCCGCTTCGCACCATTGCAGAGTGGTGCGGGCCAGCGAATGGGGGATGACGGCAACGGCGAAACTGCTGTCCGTTACCGCGTTGACGGTAAGACTGATGCCGTCCACGGCAACCGACCCCTTTTCGACCAGGTAACGCATTTGAGATGGGGGCATTTCGATGGTGAAGCGTACCGCGTTCTGGTCCTGACGGCGCTCGGCAATGACACCGAGGGCATCGACATGGCCGCTGACAAGGTGACCGCCAAGCCGGTCTGAAAGACGCAGGGCGCGTTCGAGATTGACGCGGGCGCCGGTGTTCAATTGTCCGAGATTGGTGCGCCCCAGGCTTTCAGGGGAAACATCGGCGGTAAAAGACCCGTCGCCAAACGCGACCACCGTCAGGCAAACGCCGTTGACGGCGATACTCTCACCCATGACGATCTGTTCCATGGGGATGGCGGTGGCTACCGTGATGCGACCGCTGTCGCCGCTCCGGGCAAAACGTCGCAAGGTTCCGAGATCTTCGATCAAACCGGTGAACATGAGCTTTTCACCTCTCCCTCAATCAGAACATCATCCCCGAAGCGGCTGATCCTGACATCCTCCAGCACCGGGGCATCGCTCATCAACTCGACGCCAGGGCCGCCGAAAACGCTTTTGCCATCATCGCCTCCGACAATCCTGGGAGCAATAAACATCATGACCCTGTCCACCAGCCCGGCACGCCAGAAAGCGCCATTAAGTTCCGCACCTCCCTCCAGCAGGATACTTTGCATCCCCTGTTCGCCAAGCATCTTCAGCAGAGCACGAAGATCGACACGCCCATCGATGGACGGCAGAATCAGAACCTCGGCGCCCAGGGCACGCAAACGGGACGCCTTGCCAGCGGCAGCATGAACGGTGGTAGCGATCAGGGTTCGGGCCGGCGAGGCGAGGTGCAGGATGGCGGCATCTTCGGCAATGCGCAGGCGGGAGTCGACCACGATGCGGTCCGGGTCCCGGCCGCCATCGGAAAGCCTTGTGGTGAGACGGGGATCGTCCTTGTGCACCGTGCCGATACCGACCATGATGCCGTCAATGCGGTCACGCAGACGATGTACCTCCTGCCGGCTGGCGGCATTGCTGACCCACCGGGAATGCCCGGTGCAGGTAGCGGTTTTGCCGTCGAGGGTCATGGCGCTTTTAAGGATAACAAAGGGCAATCCGGTCACAACGTGTTTAGCGAAGGGAGCGATGATCCGGCGGCACGTTTTTTCGAGAACCCCGACCTGCACCGTAACGCCGGCGGCCTGCAGCTTGCGGATGCCATTCCCGGCCACCCGGGGATTGGGGTCCTGGGTGCCAATGAACACGCGCGCCACGCCGGCCTCGATGATGGCATCGGCACAGGGTCCGGTGCGGCCGTAGTGGCTGCAGGGTTCGAGAGTCACATAGAGGTCGGAGCCGCGGGCCAGGGGACCGGCCTGCCGCAGGGCGAAAATTTCGGCGTGCGGCTCCCCGGCACGGGGATGAAAGCCGCGGCCGACCACCACACCTTCCCGGACAATGACGGCGCCGACCGCCGGATTGGGGCGGGTGCGCCCTTCCCCCTGCCTGGCCAGGTCCAGGGCCTGGCCCATAAATTTTTCCGACACGTCTTGCACGTTTCAGATCCGCTTCCCGGCAAGGGGCTGCAAAAACATTTTCACGGCTCTCTGGAATTGCCGCCCTCGGCCAGAATATCCTTCAGCTCGGCCATGAACTCGTTGATATCCTTGAACTGACGGTACACCGAAGCGAACCGCACATAGGCCACCTGATCGAGGTCATGCAATGCATCCATGACGGCCTGGCCAATAACGCTGGATTCGATTTCCCGGTCGCCGGTTTCCTGCAGCTGGCGCTCGAGATTATCGACGATTTTTTCAATGGTGGCGATGGAAACCGGCCGTTTTTCGCAGGCCCGCTGAATGCCGGCGATAATCTTCTTCCGGTCGAAGGGCTGGCGCCGGCCGTCCTTCTTCACAATCAGCGGGAGCATATCCTCGACCCGTTCAAACGTCGTAAAACGTCTTTCACACTGGGTACATTCGCGGCGCCGCCGGATGCTGTTGCCTTCCTTGCCCAGGCGGGAATCGATGACCCGCGTATCGGCATAACCGCAAAAAGGGCACTTCATGGCGACGCAATCTCCCTGTCTTCGATCAGCTTCGCCAGACTGCACGCACGGATACCGGCCTCGGCAAGCATTTCGAGGGACAGGCGATCCGGATAGCCTTCCAGAAACACCACCTGCAGAATGCCGGCATTGATTATCATTTTCGAACAGATAACGCAGGGCGTATTGGTACAGAACAGCATGGATCCGCTGATGTTGGTGCCATGCTTGGCTGCCTGAATGATGGCGTTCTGCTCGGCATGCAGTCCCCGGCACAGTTCATGGCGCTGCCCCGAGGGGACATTGTGCAACTGGCGCAGGCACCCCACCTCGCTGCAATGTCGCAACCCGGAAGGCGTGCCATTGTAACCGGTGGCAAGGATGTTCTTGTCCTTGACCAGAACCGCCCCGACCTGGCGGCGCAGACACGTCGAGCGTCGCGCCACCAGGCGGGCGATTTCCATGAAATATTCTTCCCAGGAGGGTCGTTGCATTATTTCAGCAGATGCGCGTACAGCGGGAATTGCTTGCACATTTCGCGCACTTCACCTTTTATGACAGCCAGTTCAGCCTCGTTTTCCATATTGGCCAGGGCACGGACTACCCAATCGGCAACCTGTTCCATTTGCGCCTCTTTGAGTCCGCGGGTGGTAGTGGCGGGCGTACCCAACCGAATACCGCTGGTAACGAAGGGCGAACGGGTTTCAAAGGGCACGGAATTCTTGTTGACGGTGATCCCAGCTTTTTCCAGAGCTTTTTCCGCCATTTTACCGGTGGTTTCGGTACCGGTGAAATCGACCAGAATCAGATGATTGTCCGTGCCGCCGGACACCAGGTTCAACCCCCGCTTGACCAGAGCCTCGGCCAGCACCCTGGCGTTGCGCACCACCTGTTGGGAGTAGACCTTGAATTCGGGCGCAAGGGCTTCCTTGAAGGCTACGGCCTTGGCGGCAATGACATGCATCAGCGGCCCGCCCTGAATGCCGGGGAAGATATTGCTATCAATGACCTTGGCATATTCCTCGCGGCACAGAATCATGCCACCCCGGGGACCCCGCAGGGTTTTATGGGTGGTGGTGGTGACGAATTCAGCATGGGGCACCGGGCTGGGGTGCTCGCCGGTAGCTACCAGACCGGCGATATGCGCCATGTCGACCATGATTTTGGCGCCAACCTTGTCCGCAATTTTGC
>NZ_JBFWJQ010000151.1:0-4885 GCF_050253115.1 Syntrophotalea sp. | reverse complement strand
GAATTCAGAAAGGTTATTCCAGAAGGTTTGGAATGTTTTCTGGTCGGCGGGGCGGTGCGCGATCTGCTGCTCGAAAAGTCTCCCTGCGATTTTGATCTCATCACTCCAAGAGACCCGACCGACCTGGCGCAAGACTGGGCCAAGGATTGCGGAGGGCGCTGGTTCTGGCTCGATGAATCGCGCAGACAGAGCCGGGTGGTTCTGCGCCGCGTGAACCGCCAGTGGTTTTTCGACTTCGCCCCCTATCGCGCTCCCACCCTGGAGGCGGATCTGTCTGAACGTGACTTCACCATCAACGCCATGGCAGTCGCGCTTGCTCCTTCCTCTGAGGGTCATGAATCCATCTATGATCCTTGTCATGGACGCGAAGACCTTGCAAAGGGAATTCTGCGTGCCTGTTCCGCTGAATCTTTTCTCCAGGATCCTTTGCGTGTGGTGCGGGCGGCGCGTTTTGCCTCCTGTCTCGGTTTGGCGCTTGATGCGGCTTCCGCCGATCTCGCCACAGAATCTGCCCCGGAACTTCAAACGATCGCACCGGAAAGAATCAAGACCGAACTGTTCACACTTCTTTCATCCGAAAATCCTGTCACAGGGCTGCGCATTCTTGACCAGGTGGGTGCGATAGGGGTCATTTTTCAGGCAAACGTTGACAGCCTCCAGTGTGAGCAGTCGCTGGCCCGGGTTGAACATCTGAACCGCCATCTGTCTGAGCATAGCTCCTGGTCGAAGCAATCCCTGAATGAACCGGTTGAATCGGGCCTGACGCGCCAGGGATTGTTGCGGCTCGCTGTGCTGCTCCAGGAACTGATCTCTGCGGATCAAATCCCGCATCTTGCCCGATCCCTGGCGTTCTCCAACGCCACCGGCATCCGCCTGCAGTCGCTGCTGCGGTTGAATCCAGAGCAGTGCGGAAAGGACCTGCTGGCCAGGGTAGCCGATACGCCTCGTGCCCTGGCTCTCTGGGCATCTACGCTAGGCCGGGATGCGCAAGACGCGCTGTTGTGGATGCATTTTCGATGCAGCGATAATGCAGATATCCGGCATCGCCTTGAAGAGGCCCGGCACGCCTGGGACCACCTGGCAGAAGACAATCGAATTCTGTCGTTGCTTGACGGTCACCAGGTGAGCGAGATGCTGCCCGCAGGGGAGGGCAGAGAGGTGGGAGAGCTGCTTGACGCCCTTAAACAGGCCGAGATTGAAGGCCGGATCGAAAACGCTGAAGATGCGCGGAATTTCTTGAAATTGCAGGTTCAAAAAGAGATTGACAAAGACTAGCCGCGTTCCTATAATCCGGTTCCACGTCAACAACGCGGGAATAACTCAGTGGTAGAGTGTCAGCTTCCCAAGCTGAAGGTCGCGGGTTCGAATCCCGTTTCCCGCTCCAATAAAAACAGGCACTTAGAGCGATTCTAAGTGCCTTTTTTAATGTTCAAAAGGACGAAGGAACACCACGAAGGAACAATTTGATAGAGCAAGTAACAAAGCGGCTATAGGCCGCTTTTTCTATTTTAATGGTTTAAAAACAATATTAGAATGACTCGAACTCAGGATGAAATCAAAGATTGACAGCAACCAAGGCATGAGATAGGTTTAGGTTAATTTAATTTTGTGGGTGACTTTCACCAAATATTTTGAAAAGCATTTCCGGTGGCACGGAGGGGAATCAGGTGTCGGGAAAAAGGATTCCAGAGGCAGATACAAATAGCCTTTATGCGGCGAAAGACAACTGCCCCTTCTGCAATCTTGATAATGCCAGAATCCTCAAGGCCAATTCCCATGCCCTGGCCATTTCTGACGCCTTTCCTGTTTCTCCCGGCCACACCCTGATCCTCCCCAAGCGGCACATCTCCTCCTTTTTCGACGCCACCCAGGAAGAGCAGGCGGCAATGTTTGAGCTGTTGTCCGATATGCGCGACCTTCTTGCCGGTCTATCGACATCTTCTGTTGCCCGACAGGGAAGCCTGCCGACCCCTCCAGACGGCTTCAATATCGGCATCAATGACGGTGAAGCTGCTGGGCAGACGGTCATGCACCTGCACATCCATTTGATTCCTCGCTATGCCGACGACACGCAAGACCCCCGGGGTGGGGTTCGCTGGGTCATGCCTGAGAAAGCGGTGTATTGGAGATGACTGCTCTGGAAACCTATATCCGGCAGTTCGCCAACCTGCGTCGGGCGCCCAATGCAGTTTTCCCGGAGGCCACCAGAAAACGTGCTCCGCATAAACCGATTCTTCTGCTGGCGGTAATGGATCTGATTGCCCGTGGCGAGCTTCTTTCATCATTCATCGATGTCAGGGGCGATCTGGTCGAGTTGAACGAACTTTTCAACCTTTACTGGCACCGGGTTCTTCCGCCCACGCAGAACAGCAGCATCGCTTTCCCCTTCTCACGCCTGCATAACGAACCCTTCTGGAAACTGGTGCCGCAACCCAACAAAGAGATCATCCCTGCGGCGCTCAATCATATTTCGACACTGAGCCCGCTTCGCAGCCTTGCACTGGGTGCTCAGTTGGATGAAGAGCTGTTCCATTTTATGACGCAGCCTGAAAGTCGCAATGCTCTGCGTGAAGCGTTGTTGTGCTCCTGCTTTTCCGAGGAGGGCAGGGCAGCGATTGAGGAGCAGATTCTTGTCAACGCGCAAGCCTATGATTACAGTCGGGAGCTGGAGAAAAAAGCGCATCAGCCCATTGTTCAGGAAGCCTTGGCTTCTGCTGATGCATACAAACCCGCAGCGCGGAATCAGGGCTTCCGGCGCTTTGTCGTCAAAGCCTACGATCACCGGTGTGCCCTGTGCGGCGTGCGAATCATCACGACCGAGCAGCACACTGTAGTCGAAGCCGCCCACATCATCCCCTGGAACAAAAGCCGCAATGACGACATACGCAATGGTATGGCGCTGTGCAGACTCTGCCATTGGTCTTTCGACGAAGGGATGCTGGGCGTTGCTGACGATTACTCGGTTCTTACCGCGCGGCAGATGAATGTTGATCCGAATATGCCGGGGTTGCTGTTGATGCTCTCCGGTCGCCGTATCATCCCTCCTGCTGATCCTGACCTCTGGCCAGCGCAGGAATATCTGACAGAGCATCGTAAAGAATGGCGGCTTTAAGATTGATTTCTCTTTATCCCTAGCGATCTCCAACCAGTTGAATATAAAGAGGGAAAAATGATTATAAAAGCAATTGACCCTAATAATAAGGTGACAGAACTTGAGCGCCTTATGTCTGTTTCTACTGGAAAGACAAGAACAAAAATTGAGCAGGAACTCAAGTCAGTTCGCTCGGGCGTCAGGGGTGAGGAAGAGTCTGCGTATCTAATAGACTTTGACCTTAAAGATTCCAAAAACACCGCTGTTATCCATGACCTTCGTCTTGAGATAAACGGACGCGTGGCGCAGATCGATCATTTACTGATTCACCGAACCCTGAACGTTTTCGTACTGGAGACCAAAAATTTCCACGCAGGGTTTAAAATTACTGAAGATGGCGAATTCCTTCGTTGGAATGGTTTCAAAAAAAACTACGAAGGTATGCCATCGCCCATTTCACAAAATGAACGACACATTTCTGTTCTTAAAGATGCCTTTTCCCAAATAGAAATGCCAAAACGCATGGGGATGAAGCTAACGCCCGTTTTTCATTCCTATATTCTGGTTGCCTCTTCCGCTCGGGTAGATAGGCCAAAAAAATTCGATACAAGCCAAATCGTCAAAGCCGATATGTGGTCTAAAACATTGGATAAAAATCTTCAGAGTGAGGGTGTTGTCGGCACATTCGGGAATTTGGCAAGATTTGTCGGCCCGGAAACGCTCAAAGACATTGCAAGCAGAATTGTTGCGCTGCATGTTCCCGCTTCCTTCGACTATGCAAGTAAGTTTGGAGTCACAGAATTGCCGAAGACCCAGGACCACTCTCCTGAGTCTTCGCCCAAAAAGGAGGCCCCTGGATCAGATACCGAGGACTTAAAATGTCGTTGGTGTGGAAGCCATGATGATCTCAATATCCAATACGGAAAATATGGCTACTACTTTAAATGCAATGGGTGTGACGGCAACACCCCGATCAAAATTGATTGCGGCCAGGAAGGGCATAAAGAGAGAATTCGCAAAGAAAAAAATAAATTTTTCAGAGAGTGCGCAGATTGCAATACGAGTACGCTGTTTTTTGTTAACCGAGAATAACGTCGCAATGTACTTTAAGGGATATGAGGGATGTTTTGAGTGCTAGCAAGTGAGGGTCCCACGGGGCCCACGGGGCGGGGCCCACGGGGTGGGGCGGGGCCCACGGGGTCGGACCAAGGCAAATCACCGATTTCTATAAACAATCATCCAAATAATGGGCATCATTTTGCGCTATAAGTCGATTTTAGGCGGCAAAATTGACTCCATTGAGTTTAGGTTGGTCCGACCCTGGTTTGGCCGCTCAGAAAAATCCACATCTTGAAATCAAATCTACAGGAGACATTTAATGGAAAACCGTCAGGAAGTTGTTGTCACCAATATCAAAATGCCTTTTATGTCGATGGTCGTATTCATGATCAAATGGGCGATTGCCTCGATTCCGGCTTTCATGCTTCTCTCGATCCTGTTTAGCATTTTTGCCATGATCTTTGGCGGTTTTATGGGTGGTTTTCATCATATGGGGCGAGGATTTTAAAGCAATGCTCGATATCCCCCCGGACGCCCCCGCGGACAACCCGATAGTCGGGTGATAGTCGGGTCGGACCAGATCAAGAGTTTTCAGTACTCTATTCGGAAGAAGGCGAAAAAGAGGGTCGGACCAACACAACTGACTGACATCCTTAATCTTTGTACTCAAAAATATGTGTTTTTCTCTACTATAGGCTGATTTTTAGCTGGAAAATCCTCGCCATAGCCCTCGTC
>NZ_JBFWJQ010000150.1:0-4917 GCF_050253115.1 Syntrophotalea sp. | reverse complement strand
TGAACCAGATTCGGCAGTTTTCCACAAAGGCATCCCCTCCAAAGGCCAGGATACCTACAAGAGCGCTCCCTAGGAGAACCATTGTCGCTCCTACCCAAACCCGGAGTCCTTCGCCAACAGACCAAAATAAAGGCCATATACCCCGAGGTTTGATGATGGCGACAAGCATAGTAAACCATCCCCTGAACGTCGGCATGGAAAGAGCCAGGCCAAACAAGGCCCAAAGCAATGGATCGATCTGACCAAGTGAAAGCGCACGAAACGTACCCGGGAAAAAAAACAGAATCAATCCGGCGGGCACTGTCGCCGACAGGCTGAATCTGCCAAATGCGAGCCTACCCAGAGTCGCCGCGTAGATCCAGTATGCGCCATAAAGCAGCAGCGTCCAGAAACGGGCAAACATTAAAAAACTCATTTTTGGAAAAAGCGACAACGCACCTGCAAAAACGGGAGGGTAAAGATAAAGGGCGAGGGACAGATCGTGTGGCCCCTTATTGGATAAATCCAGGTAAATGGGATCTCGCTGCTCAATGCGCTCTTTAACCAGATAATAGGCATAAAGATCTCGCGATTTATCAGTCCTGCATAAAGTCTTGGGCAAAAAAACCGATAGCTGGAATACAGTAAAAACTATGGAAACCCCAATAAAAACACGTTTCAAAAATTGTGAGTTCAGGATCGACAAGAACGTATTTTTCAAAATCACCTCCACGTCACACAAAGCATCGGTTGAGTCGGCAACAGCAACATGAGCATTTTTAGATACAACATTAAAAATCGACAGTTTCCAAGACAAGGATAAATGCCAGTGTACCCGTTCTGGAAAAATTATCCTTAATAAAAGGTATTTTTACAATAATTTTATATACATATGATTCCCTTCACCCATCTCCACGTACACTCGACCTACTCTCCCAACTGGGGCCTTCACGCGCCGGCTGTCCTGTGCGCCGCTGCCAGAAGCGCGGGCATGACCCATCTGGCGCTCACCGACCGCAACGGACTGTATGGCATTCCGCGTTTTGTCGAGGAAGCGAAAAAAGCCGGCATCGCTCCTCTGATCGGCGCCGAAGCGGTCAGCGGAACGCAGCGGGCGGTGCTGCTGGTCAAAAATCAGAACGGTTATGCCGCTCTGTGCCGCCTGCTTTCGGCCCTGCATGGGCGACATCCCTTCGATCTTGCCGATACCCTGACGACCTTCCGCGAGGGGCTGTACATCCTCAGCGATGATGTGACATTGCTTCAAACACTTGCGGAGCAAAGTCGCGCGGGCCTGTATGTCGAGATTTCCCCCGGCCACCATATGGAGCGGGCCATGGCCCTGGCCCGCAGATTGGCACTGCCCCCTGTCGCCACAACCCGTGCCGTCTATCTTGGCGATGAGGACATCGAAACGCACCGGGTATTGCGCGCCATCGCCGGCAATACCACCCTGCCGCGCCTCAGGCCCGGAGACTGCGCGGCGACCGCCGATTTCCTGCGCACCGAAGCGCAAATAAGAGCGCTGTTCCCCCACTGTCCCGAAGCGCTGGAAAACACCGCCCGCATCGCCGCCAACTGTCAAACGGAGTGGGATTTTTCCAGAACCATCTTTCCCCGTTTCCGCGACCTTGCGGATCGCCAGGCCGCCGCCCTGCTGGAACAACGGGCACAAAAAGGCGCCCTGTGGCGTTACGGCCGTCTGGATGATAAAATCACGGCGCGACTGGACAAGGAACTGACCATCATCCGCGACAAAGGGTTCGCCCATTATTTTCTGGTGGTGGAGGAGTTGGCAAAACGCTCGCCGCGCACCTGCGGACGGGGCAGCGCCGCCGCCTCCCTGGTCGCCTACTGCCTCGGCATCACCCACGTCGACCCGCTGCGCTACAACCTGTTTTTCGAGCGGTTTCTCAACGAAGAACGCATCGATCCCCCCGATATCGACATCGATTTTCCCTGGGACGAGCGGGACGGGGTCATCGATTTCGCCTTCCGGCACCATGGCACGGACCGGGCCGCCATGGTCGCCAACCAGATAGGCTTCAAAAGCCGCGGCGCCGTGCGGGAAGTCGCCAAGGTGTTCGGCATCCCCGCCGACGAAATCAAGGCGGTTACCGGCAGACTGTCGAGCCACGGGTCACCGCAACGGGGCATCGCGTCCATGGGCAGCCACCCCCTGTTTTGCGGAGAATCCCGCAGCAGCGACTGGCGAAGGATCCTCGCCATCGCAAGCCGTCTCGACGGCCCGCTGCGCCATCTGGGCCAGCATTGCGGCGGGCTGGTGATCGTGCCCGACGACATCCGCCAATACGTGCCGGTGGAGCTGTCCGCCAGCGGCCGGCCCCTCATTCAATGGGAAAAAGACCAGGCCGAAGCGGCCGGGCTGGTCAAGATCGACATCCTCGGCAACCGCTCCCTGGCGGTGATCCGCGACGCCCTGGCAGCCGTCGCCCGCCATACGGGCAACACCATCGACTATCGGGACTGGCAGCCGCTGGCCGATGCCGGAACCCGCGCCCTGCTCTGCGCCGGCGACACCATCGGCTGCTTTTACATTGAATCACCGGCCACCCGCCAGCTGCTGAAGAAGATGTGGAACGGCCGCCCCCTGCCCGATGAAGACACCCTGTTCGAACATCTGGTCATGGCATCATCGATCATCCGGCCGGCGGCCAACACCTTCATCCGCGAATTCGTCGCCCGCATGCACGGCAAACCCTGGCGCCATCTGCATCCGCTGCTGGCGCCGATTCTCGATGAAACCTACGGGCTGGCGGTCTACCAGGAGCAGATCACCCGGATCGCCATGGCCCTGGCCGGCTTCAGCGCCGGCGAAGGCGACCGGCTCCGCAAAATCATCAGCAAAAAGGACAGGGACCAGTCCCTGGACGACCAGCAACAGCGCTTCATGGACGGCGGGGCACGCAGCGGCGTGGCCGAGGCGGTGCTGAGCAAGGTGTGGCGGCAAGTGCTGTCCTTCGCCGGATACTCTTTCTGCAAACCCCACTCGGCTTCCTACGCCCTGGTCAGCTGCAAAGCCGCCTGGCTCAAAGCCAACCATCCGGCCGAATTCATGGCGGCGGTGATTTCCAACGGCGGCGGTTACTACACGACCCTCGGTTATCTTTCCGAGGCGCGCCGCCTGGGCCTGACCATCCTGCCGCCCGACATCAACGCCAGCGATTGGGCCTACCACGGCAAGGGGCAACGGTTGCGCGTCGGCCTGATGCAGATCGCGTCCGTAGGCCGCCAAACCACCGAACATATCCTGCGGGAGCGCAACCGGGGGGGGGACTTCCGGGACTTTGAGGATTTTTTGCGGCGATTGCCACAGCTGCCGGCCGCCGATGTCACGACCCTGATCAAAGCCGGCTGTTTCGACGCCCTCGAAGGATGCCGACAACGCCCCCGTCTGATCTGGCGATTGCTCGACCGTCACCGGCGCCCGGCCGAGCAGGACAACGGCCAGCTGTTCATCGCGGAGCCGCCGCCATCGCCCACCCTGCCCGCTTACGACCAGGCAACCCTGCACCGCCAGGAGCTTGAAACCCTCGGTCTGCCCGTTGCCCGTCACCCGCTCGAGCCCTTCGCGGCCATCATCCGCAACCGTCGCCTGATTCCGGCCTCCGACCTGAAACGCTGGGTCGGCCGCCATGTTACTCTGGCCGGATGGTGGGTCACCGGCAAACCGATCCGGACCGGCAAGGGCCAGCCGATGGAATTCGCTACCTTCGAGGATGCCACCGCGTTGTTCGACGCCACCTTTTTCCCCGCCGCCTATGCCCGCTTCTGCAAAAAGCTGGGTCAACCGCGGCCCTACCTGATCAAGGGCGTGGTCGAAGAAGAATTCGGCGTGGCGACCGTCAATGTCATGTGGCTGGGATTTCTGGATGAGGAAGATCAGAACGGGAAAAGGCGTGAATGAAACAACAAACAGGATGTGCCGGCTTTTCAACGCAGCGCCGACTTGACCCGCTCGCCGCAATGCCCCGAGGCGCCTTCGTCCGCGCCAATCCGGGGACTGAAAACAAACACTTTGTACGCGTAGAAGTTCCAGACCATGCTGGCCACCGAGGCGGATAATTTGGCGAGATTGAGGTGCACGAAAAAAGAAAATGCCTCGGGAAAAACACCGGAGGATAAAAAATATAACACCAGACAGTTGATGCCGAGACCGCCCAGGGAACAGAACAGAAACAGAAGATATTCTTTTTTCGACCAATGACTGCGATCCTCGAAGGTCCAGCGCTTGTTCAGGACATAGCTGTTAAGGTTCGCACCGAAAAAAGCGGCGATATTACACAATACCAGACCCACCGGCGAGAAAATGCCCAACGCCAGCACCAGAAGATTCAGGATCGCATAATCCACCAGGGTATTGGCGATGCCGACCATCCCGAATCTTAGCAGCTTCCTGCGAGTGTCTGAAATCATAAGGTCCCCAATATGCCCCTGCCTCAAGTATGTTTAAACTAGTTTTTATCCGGAACCGGCCCTTTTCCGCCGTGGCGGCGTCAATCCGCGGGCTTGCTTGTGCGGCGTACCGATGTACGCCTCCGCGCAACCCCTTGATTTCCTTGCCACAACGAAAAATTGCTCGTTTCCCACATGAAAACTACGCTGTATCCATCCGGAGTTTCCGGATGGATACAAACTATATCCAACCCGAGAATCTTTACCAGACATGCCTCGTTTTTCCGATTGTTTCGAATCCTTATGCTATACCTTCAAAAACACAACGACGCGATCTGTTTATAAATCCTGCATTACGGATATACAAACGGCTACATAAACCCATTTAAAGTTGTATAGATAAGGCCGCTCAGCAACCCCGCGCACCCACGCCTTTCCGACAACCCGTCACAAATCACGAAACACAAGTCATCAGAATGACATCGGGTGCATGAATACTAGCTTGACAGCGTTTAATTTGCA
>NZ_JBFWJQ010000149.1:0-5042 GCF_050253115.1 Syntrophotalea sp. | reverse complement strand
CTGTCAGTTCATGCAGGACCGGGTCGGAGAGATTTTCGAAGCCTGGGTGGCGGATGTGCAGCCTTTTGGTATTTTTGTGGAACTGCAGGATGTTTTCGTCGAAGGTCTGGTGCATGTCGCCACCTTGAGCGATGATTTTTACGAATTCGATGAAGAGCTTCACCGTCTGGTGGGGCAGCGCCGTCGCCGGATTTTCCGCATTGGCGATGCCGTGACGGTAAAGCTTGTAAAAGTCGACCTGGATCGCAGGGAACTCGATTTCGAACTGGACGAGGCGATGTCCGCACCGCCTCCGGGCCGGGCGCGCAGGCGTGACGGCAAGGCCAGGCATTGAAACCAAATTTATGAAAATTGTACGCGATATTGATGAATTGAGGAGCCCGATCAAAAATGCCGTTGTCACGATCGGCAACTTCGATGGCATTCATCTGGGGCATCGGGAAATTTTCCGGCGTGTCGTATCCCGCAGCCGTCAGACCGGCGGGACGTCCGTTGTGTATACCTTTGTGCCGCATCCGTTGAAGATACTGGCTCCGGACCGTGCCCCGGCTCTGATCAATACCTACGCCGAAAAAGAGCTCCTGATCGAGGCATCCTGCATCGATGTGCTGATTTGCGCACCCTTCACCCGCGAATTGGCCGACCTGCCCGCCCATCGTTTCGTCCGGGAACTTCTGGTGGACAAGGTCGGTGTCACGCATCTGGTGGTCGGCTACGATTATCTGTTCGGCAAAGGCCGGTCCGGCGATATCCACCTGCTGCGGCGCATGGGGGAGTATCTCGGATTTTCCGTGGAGGTCCTCGAACCCATCGCCACCGGCGGAGAGGTTTACAGCTCGACCCGGGTGCGGGAAATGATCCGGCAGGGCAGCGTTGCCGAAGTGGTCCAGGTCCTCGGCCGCCACTACACCTTCGAAGGCAGGGTGGTGCATGGTTTCGGCCGCGGTTCCCAACTGGGCTTTCCCACCGCCAACCTCAAGACCGACAAGGAGCTGATGCCGCCCGCCGGTGTCTACGCCGTCAAGGTCAAGCGTGGTGACCGCCTCTACGACGGAGTCATGAATCTGGGACAGAATCCGACCTTCGGGGCCGCCGGTTACTTCATCGAAGCGCATATTCTCGATTTTAGCGGGGATCTTTACGGCAACGATCTTCGGGTCTATTTCGTGGAAAGGCTGCGGGAGGAAAAACGCTTCGACGGGCCACAGGCTCTGAGGGAGGCTATTCAGGAGGATATCCGCAAGGCCCGCCAGATTCTGTCGGCATCGAAAATCGTCGAATACCAGGAATATCTCGATTGCGGTAAGCGGGCAGGGGAGGAACAGGCATGATGATCCGCGGAACCACCCGGGTGTTCGGCATATTCGGCCATCCGGTGGACCATTCCCTGTCGCCGCTGATGCACAATGCAGCTTTTCGCGGTCTGGGCATGGATGCCGTGTACGTGCCGTTTGCCGTTGCGCCGGTCCGGCTGGGGGAAGCGGTGGCCGCCCTGCGGGCCCTGCGCATAGCGGGTGTGAACGTCACCATTCCACACAAGGAAACGGTCCTTGCCTATCTCGATGAGGTGGATGCCGCGGCGCGCCTGATCGGCGCCGTCAATACCGTGCATAACCGGGACGGGTATCTTGTCGGTTATAACACCGACGGGACAGGTCTTATAAGGTCACTGGCCGCCGACCTGGCATTCGATCCCGCGGGCAAGCGTGTGCTGCTGCTCGGGGCCGGCGGTGCGAGCCGCGCCGCTCTGGTCGCTCTGGCTGAAACCGGCGCGGCATGGATCGGCGTCGCCAACCGCACCCGCCCCAAAGCCGAGAATCTCGTCGCCGAATTCAGGGATCATTTTCCGGGAACGGATTTTGCTGTGCTGGATCTTGCCGCTTCGGCACTGGCGGTCGTCTGCCCCTCGGTCAACCTGTTGCTGAACGGCACATCCATCGGACTCAAGGGCGAGGTTTTCGATGCGCTGCCCTGGCAGCAGCTCGATCGCGCGGCGGTGGTGTGCGATATTGTCTACCGCAGCCCCGACACGCCGCTGGTGATGACGGCCCGTTCGCGAGGGCACCGCGCCACCGGCGGTCTGGGCATGC
The DNA here is from genome assembly GCF_050253115.1 of Syntrophotalea sp. Taxonomy (NCBI): domain Bacteria; kingdom Pseudomonadati; phylum Thermodesulfobacteriota; class Desulfuromonadia; order Desulfuromonadales; family Syntrophotaleaceae; genus Syntrophotalea; species Syntrophotalea sp. Next base: position 2,952 of record NZ_JBFWJQ010000149.1, on the reverse strand, counting down.
TCATCGCCCAGGGGGAGGCCGCGTTTCGCATCTGGACCGGGCAGGAGCCTCCCGCCGGGGTGATGCGGCAGGCGCTGGCCCGGTAAAACAATTTTTTAATGTGTTCTTGACTTGTTGTCGCCCTTCATCTAACCTGCGGGACGATTATTGCTGTTCTGTAATTTCCCCGATTTCTCCACCTGTAAATATCCAGATTCATCGGCTGTTTGAAAGTCTGATCAGAGGATTTTTTCATGACAAGTAACCGTCTTGGCGAATTGCTGGTTCGCAACGATCTGATAAATGCCCAGCAATTGAACCAGGCATTGGACGACCAGAAGCTCAACGGGGGCCGGCTCGGTACCTGTCTGGTGCGCCTCGGTTTCGTCAAGGAGGAAGAACTCTCCGCGTTTTTGTCCAAGCAGTACGGCGTCCCTTCCATCAACCTCAACGATTTCGAGATCGAGGCGGATGTCATCCGGCATGTCCCCGCCGATATTGCCCAGAAATACCAGATCGTTCCGGTAAACCGGGCGGGTTCGACCCTGATCGTCGCCATGAACGATCCGTCCAACCTGTTCGCCATCGACGATCTGAAGTTCATGACCGGCTTCAACATCGAGGTGGTGGTCGCCACCGAGTCGGCGATCAAGGCGGCGATCGACAAATATTACGACCAGAGCGCCACCTTTGCCGATGTCATGGACGACCTGGAGGACATCGACATCGAGGTCGTCGACGAGGACGACAGCGTCGATGTCCATGCCCTTGAAAAACCACGGAGGACGCGCCGGTCGTCAAACTGGTCAATCTCATCCTGACCGATGCCATCAAGAAAAAAGCCTCCGATATCCATATCGAACCCTACGAAAAATCCTTTCGGGTGCGCTATCGCATCGACGGGGTGCTGTACGAGGTTATGAAACCGCCCATGAAACTGCGCGCCGCGATTACCTCGCGCATCAAGATCATGGCCGAAATGGATATCGCCGAGCGCCGCCTGCCGCAGGATGGCCGCATCAAGATCAAGCTGCCCGGCGGCAAGGACATGGACTACCGGGTCAGCTGCCTGCCGACCCTGTTCGGTGAGAAAATCGTCTGCCGCTTGCTGGACAAATCCAATCTGCAGCTGGACATGACCAAACTGGGCTATGACGAACAGCCGCTGGAATGGTTCAAGGAAGCCATTCACAAGCCTTTCGGCATGGTCCTGGTCACCGGGCCGACCGGTTCGGGCAAGACGGTATCGCTTTATTCGGCTCTTGCCGAGCTCAACGACAGCACTCTCAATATTTCCACCGCGGAGGACCCTGTCGAATTCAACTTCGCCGGCATCAACCAGGTGCACATGCACGAGGAGATCGGTCTTAACTTCGCCTCCGCCCTGCGCTCCTTTCTGCGCCAGGATCCGGATATCATCATGATCGGCGAGATTCGCGACTTCGAAACCGCCGAGATCGGCATCAAGGCCGCTCTCACCGGCCACATGGTGCTCTCGACGCTGCATACCAACGACGCGCCCAGCACCATCAGCCGCCTGCTGAACATGGGGATCGAGCCGTTCCTGGTGGCTTCCGCCGTCAACCTGATTACCGCCCAGCGCCTGGGACGCCGTGTCTGCAAGGAATGCAAGGAGATCGAGGAGGTCCCGAAACAGGCCCTCATCGACGCAGGCGTGGCGCCCGACGAGGTCGACGACTACATCTGTTACCGCGGCGTGGGCTGCGGTGTCTGCAACAACACCGGCTACAAGGGCCGCGTCGGCATTTATCAGGTTATGCCCATGTTCGAGGAAATCCGGGAGCTGATCCTGGCGGGGGCCAACACCGCCGAGATCAAGCGCGAGTCGATGCGCCTCGGCGTCAAGACCATGCGCCAATCGGCTCTGCTCAAGCTCAAGGAAGGCGTCACCTCCTTCGAGGAGGTGCTGCGCTGCACCGTGTCGGATGATTAGCGCTGAGCGCTGAGGGGGCGTTGTTTACGGAGGAATGTTTTTTGCTTGCGTATTGCATTATGACGACAGGGGAGGTTGGTTTCAGATATGCAGGAATCGGAACAGCAAGTCAAAGTCGGGGTTCGCGAGCTTTTGAAGACCATGGTCGAGATGGGGGCTTCCGACCTTCATATCACCACCGGCGCACCCCCCCAGGTTCGGGTTGACGGACAGGTCACGGGGTTGAAGTTTCCCCCCCTGCAGCCGGCCGAAACCAAGCAGTTGTGCTACAGCATTCTCACCGATGCGCAGAAGCGCAAATTCGAGGAGGAAAACGAACTCGACCTGTCTTTCGGGGTCAAGGGGCTGGCCCGCTTCCGTGGCAACATATTCCTGCAGCGCGGAGCGCTGGCCGCGGCTTTCCGGATGATCCCCTACAAGTTCCGCAGTTTCGAGGAACTCGGCCTGCCGCCGGTGGTAAAAGATCTGTCGCGCAAGCCCCGCGGCCTCATTCTGGTGACCGGTCCGACCGGCAGCGGCAAATCGACCACCCTGGCGTCCATCATCGACGCCATCAACGAGGAGCGCCGCGAGCACATTATCACCATCGAAGATCCCATCGAATATATTCATCCGCATAAAAACTGCCTGGTCAACCAGCGCGAGGTGGGATCCGATACCCATTCTTTCAAAAAGGCCCTGAAATACATCCTGCGTCAGGATCCCGACGTGGTGCTGCTCGGCGAGTTGCGCGACCTGGAGACCATCGAGGCCGCCCTGACCATCGCCGAAACCGGCCATCTGTGCTTTGCCACGCTGCATACCAACTCCTGCGTGCAGACCATCAACCGTATTGTCGACGTGTTCCCGACCAACCAGCAGTCCCAAGTGCGCACCCAGCTGTCCTTCGTGCTGGAAGGCGTTCTGTCGCAGAACCTGCTGCCGCGACTGGGAGGGCCCGGCCGGGCGCTGGCGCTGGAGGTCATGGTGCCCAACACCGCCATCCGGGCCTTGATCCGCGACGACAAGATTCACCAGAT
>NZ_JBFWJQ010000148.1:0-5102 GCF_050253115.1 Syntrophotalea sp. | reverse complement strand
TAGGTTGAGCTGACTATGATCCTAAAACGAAGAGAATTTTTATTTCACAGCTATTGGCAGACCATTGGGCTGATAAGTTTGAGCCAAACCCTATTATTCATGTCTATAAGGTTCGAGTCAATTAAAGGTATCCTGTGGGGGTCGGACCAAGATAAGCAACTGAAACAAAAAATAAAATTCTCTGAATTGAAGCTCAAAAATCACCTATAGGCCAATTTTGTGGGGCAAAATCGGGTTTATGTTATGCAATCGGTCTTAAATTGAAAAACGAGGGGCGCCATATCGACGATTTCACGCCGAAAAATCAATGATTGCAGGGGCGCACTGACGTGCGCCCTGATGAATTACGGCACCCCGGTGAATGGGAATAAAACCCGGTGCGGGAATGAATGATATCAAACCCGGACCGGGATGAATGACGGTGGCAGGGCGCACGTCGGTGCGCCCCTACGGGGACCGCCGATAATTAGGGGCGCACTGACGTGCGTCCTGGTATCTGCCTTCGACGATTCTCGGGGCCTTTTTCGGTCTGCAGATGGGGCTATCCAGAAAGCAGATCAAATCGATGACTCAATCAGCGGCGTGAGCATAATGAACCAATTGACTACCTTCGAAATATTTGAACAGTACGGTCTGGAAAGGTCTGATGAGCCCATCACCTTCGGGCTGCCTCTGCCGGTGGGCAGCTGCCGCGAGCCGGCAGAGCTGTCATTGTATGATGGGGCTGGTCGCCGTCTGCCCGCGGTCTTCACACCCCTGGCCCGGTGGGAGGACGGCAGCCTCAGGTGGGCCCTGTGTGATACACGCGTCGATCTGAAGGCGGGCGAAAAGGGCAGCCTGGCACTTGCCCGGGGGGAGGCGGGGGAGAACCCGGCCGCTGCCGGCCTCGAGCTGGTGGAGACCCCGGAAGACTACCGGATTACGGCGGGGCTCGCGCAGTTTTCGGTCAGCAAGCAGGATTTTCTGCCTCTTTCCCGCATCACTCTGGGCGGGCGGGATCTGGTAAAGGCGGCTGAGAGCGGGCTGGTTTTGACGGATGCTGCGGGAAGGTTGTGGCGGGCCGCTGGCGGGTCGTGGCAGATCGCCTGCCAGAATGCCCTGCGTCTGGTCCTGAAATGGACGGGGCGCTTCCTGGCGAAAGATGAAGCACATCCCCTGGAATGCGAGGGTCTCCTGACGTTCTGCGCCGGGCGCCGGGCCGTCGAGGTGGAGCTCAGGGTGCGCAATCCTCAGGCGGCCAGACATCCCGGCAACCGTTGGGACCTGGGCGATCCCGGCTCGCTTCGGTTCAGAGAGCTCACGTTGAATTTTCCGCTGGCCGGGGAGGGGGCCGAAGGAATTTTTCTGCAGGCCGAACCCGAAAGCGAGGTCGCCCGGTTCACTGACGCCGTCACCCTCTACCAGGACTCCAGCGGAGGCGAGAACTGGCGGTCCCCGAACCATGTGAACGCGCAGGGAGAGATATTGCCGTGCCTTCCCGGGTACGAGGTTCGCAGCGGGGAGAATGTGCTCACCCGGGGGCGGCGGGCGAATCCCCTGATTGGCGCGGCGCTGGATGGTGCCGGCTTCGGGCTCAGTATGCCGGCTTTCTGGGAGAATTTTCCCAAGGCGCTGGGGGGCAATCCGGGAACCCTGGAGTGGGGGATCTTCCCGGGGCAGTCCCGGGGGCCCTACGAGCTGCAGGGGGGCGAGCAGAAAACCCACACCCTGTTTGTGATGCTCGGGCGCGATGCGGACGAGCTCGCGGCGTTGCGCGATCGGTTGCATCGCCCGCTCGTGTCGAAGATCGATCCTGAGTGGTACCGGCGGTGCGCCGCCGGCCCTGCGCTTGCGCACGCAGGGGGGGATGCGCGCCGGGACGCGCCTCTGAACAGGGCTCTCGGCGACTATCTGGCTCTGATCGATTCCGCGCTTGAAGGCGCTGATTCCTTCTTCGCACGCCGGGAGAGGATCGATGAATACGGCTGGCGCCATTTCGGCGACCTGTACGCCGATCACGAGGCCGTTTTTCATCAGGGGGATGAGCAGCCGTTCGTTTCGCACTACAACAACCAGTACGACGTCATCAAGGGCGCTCTGCTGCAGTTCTGGCGCACGGGCAGGAGCGACTGGTTCCGCCTCGCCAGAGAGCTGGCGGACCATGTCGCGGACATCGATATCTATCATACCGATGAGGACCGCTATCAGTACAATCGCGGATTGTTCTGGCACACCGATCATCATCTGCCTGCGGCGACCGCGACCCATCGCGCTATCTCTCGGATTCACGCCGAATACAAGGACTGCGTAGGCGGTGGCCCGGCGCCGGATCACAATTACGCGACCGGACTGGCCCTGATGTACTGGACGACCGGGGAGGAACGCTACCGCGAGGCGGCCCTGGAGCTGGTGGAGAATATCCGTAACCTGGTGCTGGGGCCTGATACCCTCGCGGAAAGGGGCTTTCAGTTGGTCAGAAAAAGCCTGGCGGGTGTCAGGGCTCGCATCGGCCGAAAAGGTCTTGTTTACGCGGATGTTTTCGGGGTGCTTGATGGCCCGGGTCGGGCGAGCGGCAACGTGCTGAACACCCTTCTTGATGGTTTCCTGCTCACCGAAGATGGGGAGTTTCTGGATCTTGCCGGGATGCTCATCCGCAGATGCGTTGCGCCGACCCAGGACATCGCGTCCCTCGACCTGGAAAATGTGGAGCTGCGCTGGATGTACACAGTCTTTCTCAAGGCCCTCGCCAGGTATCTGGAAGTCAAGGAGATGTGGGGTCTGAAGGATGCCATGTTTGCCTACGCGCGGGCCGCTTTTGTGCATTACGCATGCTGGATGCTTGAGAACGAGTCTCCCTATCTGGACAGGCCGGAGATCCTGGAATTCCCCAATGAGACCTGGGCCGCCCAGGAGCTCAGAAAAAGCGACATCCTCGCCCTGGCGGGAAAGCAGGTCAGGGGAGAGCTCAGGGACCGGCTGATGGAGCGGAGCGCTTTTTTCTTCGCGACGGGAGTTGCGCAGATGCAATCTTTCGAGACCCGGGCGCTGACCCGGCCGTTGGCTCTTCTTATGACCAACGGGGCTGATGCGCTCGAGCTTCAGGGGTTGTGGCGGGAAGGGGAGCTGCCCGAAGGGGGGGATCCCGAAGAGATTTTTTCAGCTGCCAGGCGTACCCCGACCGGATCGTCGGTCCGGGCCAACCGGAAAATTCTCCGGAGTCGTCTGACTTCCATATCTCCGGGCAGGGAATGGCGCTGGATACGAAATCGGCTCGGGTTTTGAGGGCGCTGTGAATGACCGGGTTTCTTATAGCAGAAATGGCGTTCGGGTGCCGAGATTCCTGCCCTGGATTCTGGACAATCCCGGCCGCGCTGCCGTCTGGGTATCCATCGCGCTGTTGTTGTATCAGGCTGCGCTGCCGGGCGGGCTGACCCTCGATCCCGCCGCCCGGACGATCACCTGGGATATTTTCCCCTCCGCCTCATTTCATTTGTCCAGGGCCGATGTGATCGGAAACATTGTGCCTTATGCCGTTTTCGCGCATTTCGTTTTTATGGCCTGCAAGCGGCGGTCAGGCCCCTGGAGAATGGTCGCCGCGTTTACCTTTGCTGCGACGGTCCTTATGGCGCTGTCCGTTGAATTCGTTCAATACTTCAATCTCTCTCGCGGCTCGGCCGTCTGGGACGTCATCAGCGGAGCCATCGGAGGGGTTTTCGGGGTTCTGAGCGGCACTTTTTATGTCCGTAAAGTGTCGGAGCGTTTTCAGCGGTGGCTGAACATTGAAAAGGGCCGGAATTCTCTTTTCGTCGCGGCGGCTTTTCTCGCCGCACTTCTTCTCTGGGATGCAGCGCGGCCTTTCTATATCGTGAGCAGCGCCGATGCGCTTTTCAGCAATATCAAGCAGAGCGTCGTGATTCCTTTCGAACCGGCAGGCAGGGATATCCGCGTACAACTTGGACTCCACCCTTCGCGGCAGATCGATACACCAACCCGCTCACCGGATTACTGGGGTAAGGTGGGAGAGCGGCTGATCGCCTATGGGACTCTTTTCGGACTTCTGCTTTTCTCTCGCCGTAGAAATGTCCTGAAAAGTTGCCTCTTACCATTTCTGGCCGTACTTGGGGCGGTGGAAATCATATCCCTGCTTGTCGTCAACAGTCATATGGATATCACGCGCATCGTCATCGGTTTGATCAGTGTGCCGATAGCCTTTTTTTTCAAGAGACTGTGCGACGCCAGATCGCCCAGGTTCGGGCTTTTTCTGATGTTGATTGTCTGCACTTCGTATATCGTCATCAGCGATCTTCGGCCTTATGAATTTTCCGAACGCACGGCAGTCGGTCAGGACTGGTTCGTCCCTTTGATGACCCATGTAAAAAGCGTCGACGTGATGCTCCTTGCAAATATCATCGAAGCGGTTGTCATTTTCTCTCCCCTCGGAATGGTGTTTTTCCTCCTTCTGTGGAACGGGCGAAATTCGAGAAGCGGGAGTCAGAGACTCTATGCCTTTCTTGCATGTCTCTTCAGCGGAGTTCTGGCGGGTTTTCTGGAATATATTCAATTGTGGATTCCTGATCGTACTTCTACTCTTGAGGATATCCTGTACGCCATCCTGGGAAGCTACGTTGGGGTTTCAGTCGCGAAAATTTACCTTATTCACCGTTGCATCCGCTCAGAACGAGGAACCGCCGACACTGCACCGATTGCAGGGGCGCACCGACGTGCGCCCTGGTGAATTACGGCACCCCGGTGAATGGGAACACCCCCGACACCGGGGACGAATGATATCAACCCCGGACCGGGAAGGATGACGGCAACAGGGCGAGGCATGCCTCGCTCCTACAGGGACCGCCGACAATGTACCATTTGCAGGGGCGACGCATGCGTCGCCCTGTTGCAATACGGCACCCCGGTGAATGGGAACACCCCCGGCACGGATACGGACGATGCCATCCCCCGGACCGGGATGAATGACGGCACCCCGGTGAATGGGAATACCCCCGACACCGGGGACGAATGATATCAACCCCGGACCGGGAAGGATGACGGCAACAGGGCGAGGCATGCCTCGCTCCTACAGGGACCGCCGACAATGTACCATTTGCAGGGGCGACGCATGCGTC
>NZ_JBFWJQ010000147.1:0-5166 GCF_050253115.1 Syntrophotalea sp. | reverse complement strand
GCATCGAGGAGTTCGCGCCCGAGAAGTCCTGGTGGGGAGACAAAAAACGAGAGGGGCGCGAGGAAAACGAACGAGCATGGAAGGTTTCAGTCGAGCAGATCAAAGCGGGCGGCTATAACCTCGACATCAAAAACCCCAATACTGTTGAAGATGACCACGGCGATCCCGAGGAGCTGCTGGCCGAGTACAAGACGCTTCTTGCCAGTGTGGCCGATACGCGTGAGAAGCTAAAGCGGGAGCTGATGGAGGCCCTTGAGCGAGACCCCGTTCAGGAGCGGGATTCGGCATGAGCGAGGTTGCCATTTATCAGGCAGAGGATGGGAAAACCCGTCTCGAAGTGCAGCTTGAACATGACACCGTATGGCTGAACCAGGCCCAGTTGGTCGATCTGTTTCAACGGGACCAGTCCGTTTTGTCCCGCCACATTCGCAACGTGTTCAAGGAAGGAGAGCTGGACGAAAAAAGCAATATGCAGAAAATGCATATTGCAAATTCAGACAAGCCGGTCGCGTTCTACAGTCTCGACGTCATCATCTCCGTTGGCTACCGGGTCAAATCGCAGCGCGGCACCCAGTTCCGCCAATGGGCGACACGTGTGCTGCGCGAGCACCTGGTCAAAGGTTACACCCTTAACGAGCAGCGCCTGCAGGAGGAACGCGCCAAACTGCAGGAAATACAGCAAGCCGTCGCGCTGCTCTCGCGTACCCTCGCGCAGCAGCAACTGCTCAGCGACACCGGGCAGGAGGTGCTGCAGGTCATCACCGACTACGCCTACGCTCTGGCCACTCTCGACCGCTACGACCACGGCACCCTGACTGTGGAGGCCACCAGCGGCCCGGCCGTGTTCGTGCTTGAGTACGACAAGGCCATTGCCATCGTCAAGTCGATGAAGACCGATTTCGACGGACTCTTCGGCCAGGAGAAGGATCAGGGGTTCAAGAGCGCACTTGGCGCCATCTACCAGACCTTCGACGGTAAGGATGTTTACCCAAGCGTCGAAGAAAAAGCCGCCAACCTGCTCTACTTCATCGTCAAGAACCACGCCTTCACCGACGGCAACAAGCGCATCGCCGCCGCTGTGTTCATCTTCTTTCTGGCGCGTAACGGCATCCTTTACCGCGAGGACGGCTCCAAGCGGCTGGCCGACAACGCCCTGGTTGCGCTCACCCTGCTGATCGCCGAGAGTAGGCCGGAAGAGAAGGACACCATCGTCAAGGTGATCGTCAACCTCATCAACCGGAGCAACGCCTGATGACTGCCGAGACGTTTTTCACCAATTTCGGACATCTGGCCGATGCGCCCAATGGGGTGCAGAAACTGCGTGAATTGATTCTTCAGCTTGCGGTGCAGGGGAAGCTGGTGCCACAGGATCTGTCTGATGAGCCTGCCTCAGCTCTGATTGCCAAGGTTTTGAACACGAATGGTGAAAGTTTATTGCTAGAAAAAAATCCGTATTTGCTTCCTAACAGTTGGTTATGGGTAAAGCTGGGTGACATATCTATAATTGAGCGTGGAGGTTCCCCTCGGCCAATCAAAAGCTACATTACAGAAGATCCTAACAGGTTGTTGAAAAACTATTTACCCAAGCCCTTGATTTTACTAGGCCTGACACCCTAATTTTGCTATAATTTCGCGCATAAATATCCGAATTTGCAGGAGAAATGTTATGCGCGGCGAAGACCAGAAGCAGCAGGCTATGTTCAGTTATGTCTCTCCGGAGACGCGGGTTCCCAAGGATCACCCGCTGCGGCCGATCAAGATCATGGTCGACAACATTCTCGATGATTTGGCACCCTTATTCCGGGAAATGTACTCGCATACCGGCCGCCCCTCGATACCTCCGGAACAACTGCTGCGTGCTTCTCTTCTGCAAGTGCTCTACACCATCCGCAGCGAGCGAATGCTGGTTGAGCAGTTGGATTACAACCTGTTGTTTCGCTGGTTTGTCGGTCTCTCCATGGATGGCAAGATTTGGAATCATTCGACCTTTTCCAAAAACCGCGACCGGCTGATGCAGTTCGAAGTGGCCGCAGCGTTTTTTCAGGCAACCAAGGCCCTCGCTCAACGCGCCGGGCTGGTGTCGAAGGAGCATTTCACCGTCGACGGAACTCTGATCGAAGCCTAGGCGTCGATGAAGAGCTTTCGTCCAAAGGATGACCAGGAACAGGATCCGCCGGCAAACGGTGGCCGAAATCCCGAAGTCGACTTCAAGGGGCAGAAGCGCAAAAACGATACGCATCAGTCCACGACTGATCCGGACGCCCGCCTGCTCAAAAAGGGCAAAGGCAAGGAAGCCAAGCTCTGCTTCATGGGGCATGCCCTGATGGAGAATCGTAACGGCTTGGTCATCGACAATCGCTTGTCCCCGGCCAATGGCACCGCCGAATGGGAAGCGGCTCTGGAGATGGTCGAAAACCTGCCAGGGACAAACCGGATTACGATCGGCGGTGACAAGGGTTACGATGTCCCGATCTTCGTCGAAGGACTGCGGGAATTATTGGCCACCGCGCACGTCGCACAGAAGGATAAAGGCTCAGCCATCGATGGGCGTACCACTCGGCATGAGGGCTACCGCATCAGCCAGCGAGTGCGCAAACGCGTCGAAGAGATCTTCGGCTGGTTGAAGACCACAGGATGTTTGCGCAAAACGCGGCATCGAGGACTTGACCGGGTCGGATGGATGTTTGAGTTCGCCATGACCGCCTACAACCTGGTACGAATGCGCAACTTAATCTGGGCAACAGGATGAAAAAAGGAATAAATCCGCCTGTTGATCCCCAAAAACGGCGCTAAAGGGCTTTAACAAGCGCCAAAACGAAGAGTTTCGGCCCGGAACCAACGAAAAACAGATTGTCAAAGATCGAAAAAATCGCTATCGGGAGCGGAAAGGCCAACTCCCGGTTAGTTTTTCAACGGCCTGTTAGTGTTCCCCGGCAAAGCCGGGGGGGATTCCTATGGTACATAAAATGACATGTTTAAGAGAATCGGATATGTGAACGCACCCGTGAATCATTCTGGGATGGAATGCCTATTCCCATTTAAGGCCGATGAAATCTGCTGAAGATCGCTAAACAGGGACCGAGCCTAATCTTATGGATAAAACCAGCGACACGCATCCTTTACGAATCGACCTCCTGCAGATCCCTCATGTCAAAGGCGAACTCGGCCTGACCTTCTGCCCAGGGAAAAAGGGAAAAGGTCTGTACTCAGGCAACTGGAATCGGGACCTCGATAAAGACCTCGCCGAAATCGAACGATGGGGCGCGCAAGTCTTGGTTTCCTTAATTGAGGATCACGAATTCGAATTGCTCGGCGTTGACGATTTCAGGGAACGAGTAGCAAGGAAAAACCTGCAATGGTTTCATCTGCCCATTGTGGATGTCAGTACACCCGACGATCGTTTTGAAAGCGCATGGGAGACTGTCGGGAACCGGATTCGCGGAATTCTGTGCAGCGGGGGTAAAGTTGTTTTTCATTGCCGCGGCGGCCTCGGACGAACCGGTCTTTTGGCTGCCCGAATACTGGTCGATTTCGGTCTGGAACCGGACAAGGCGATCGAGCAGGTCAGACAGGCTCGCCCCGGAGCGATTGAAACCCGGGAGCAGGAGCACCATGTCCATGCCTACCATGCGAAGCATGCCCAGAGAACCCTGGACCATTATCTGGGCTGCCTCTTAGGTGGAGCGGTCGGCGACGCCCTTGGCGCGGCTATCGAATTCGACTCCCTGGCCGAAATCAGAAAACGCTTCGGACCTGCAGGTATCCAGGATTATGCCGAGGCCTTCGGCAAAGTGGGAGCGATCACCGACGATACCCAAATGACGCTCTTTACGGCCGAAGGTCTGCTTCGAGCTGTCAGCCGTGCCCAGGACAAAGGAATAGGGCCGTCCTTTGTCAGTTGCACTCACTATGCATATCGGCGCTGGCTGGTGACCCAAGGGGAGGCTGAGAAAAATCAGGTCTCCATGGACGGATGGCTGGCCCATACTCCTGAACTGCACAGTCGTCGCGCCCCCGGCAATACCTGCCTCTCGTCACTTCGCCATGACCGACCTTTTCTGCTGGACAATTCCGGCTCCCGGCACAACGACAGCAAGGGATGCGGGGCCGTGATGCGCATGGCGCCTGTGGGTCTGCTTTTCCAATCCCACTTTATGTGTCGCGTTATGGATCCTGGTATGCGTGACCGGGAATCGTTCAAAGTCGGACGGGATCTGGGCTATCTGACCCACGGCCATCCCTCCGGGTATTTGCCGGCGGCCTGTCTTGTCATGATGATCGGGCGGATCATCGATGGAGATGACCTGAACGTGGCTATCGACAACACGCTCGATATCCTCAAAGAGCATCCGGGTGGAGAGGAAACAGAAGCCACCGTCAAAAAAGCCTGCGAGTTCGCCGCAGATCCGGAACTGCCTCATAGCGCGGAAACGGTCGAGAAACTCGGGGAAGGGTGGGTCGGCGAGGAAGCCCTGGCGATCGCGATCTACTGCGCCCTGGTCGCCGGGAACGACTTTGATCTCGGAATCCGCCTTGCGGTCAATCATTCCGGCGACAGTGACAGTACGGGAGCGATTGCCGGAAACATCCTCGGAGCTCTGCTCGGGCGAAAAGCCATCGCGGAGCGATGGCTAGGGCGACTTGAACTGCGCCAGGTTATCGAGCAGGTCGCGACCGATCAATTTCTTGGATTTGAGGATGATGACGATTGGTGGAGGAGATACCCTGGGTACTAACTGGAGAGGCGTGCTGACTCTTACCTGATATCCTGAGTGCCACGACATCAAATTCTGACCAAGAAGCCGCGCTAAAGTATTTGATATTATGTGGTAAAGGTAAAAATTCTAAAGATTTACCTCTGATCTTATCCCGTAGATCCCCAAGCATCCCTTCCCCTGAACCCTATTCACAGGACAGCACTCTGCCAAGGTGACAGCCTGTGAGGATTTCTCTTTTCCTGCTCCTCTTGCGTTCGCTTCCAAATTCGGTACCAGCCTATTGTTTTAAGGAGGCAGGGCAAAGGTATCAGCTATCGCCTTGGCTGCTCTGGGCTGTCCGCTTCCCCGCAAAAAGTTACCCCCGGATTTTATGGATGTCAATGGATTCTAGCAGACTTGTGAAAACTCTGGATACAGAAAAACCCGACTGATTTTGCGGGTTTGAAGA
>NZ_JBFWJQ010000146.1:0-5171 GCF_050253115.1 Syntrophotalea sp. | reverse complement strand
CTTCACCGTCTTTCAGACATTCGCTATACCGTACTAGACCAGAATCCAGTCCATACTGTCAAGGCGTAAAGGGTCCAAACAGCAGTTATTGCAGCATTTTTTCGATGCGGCGATACGATATTCGGTATCTTTAAAATACCGGCCCTGCCTCTTTGTTGAAGCGGAAGACAAAAACCATGCCGGTGCGCCGCCGGCTTTCATCCGCAACCTGAGCATGCCCGCATCTGAAAATCCATCATTTCAGATAACCAAGCACCGACTCACCACCCCAGACTCTTTCACCGACTCGCACCTGGATATCGACATCCTCCGGAAAATAAAGATCGACGCGGGATCCGAACCGGATCAGTCCATACCGGGCACCCCGCTGCAGAATATCCCCCAGTACCGGATATGAGACAATGCGCCGCGCTATCAGCCCGGCTATCTGCACTACAAGCATTTTGCGTCCCGAAGAGTCTTCCAGCAGCATTCCGGACTGCTCATTGTTCAGACTGGCCTTGTCCAGGGAGGCATTGAGAAACTGCCCCTTGTTGTAAAACAGATCCACAACCTTGCCGGAAATCGGTACGCGATTCACATGGACATCAAAGACCGACATGAAGATGCTGATCTTGGTGACTTCAGCTTTGAAACAGCGCTCCTCCAGGGCAGGCCCGACATAAATCACCTTGCCGTCGGCCGGAGCCAGAATCGCCGACGCCTCGGCGTCACTGTAGCGCTCGGGATTGCGGAAAAAATAGGTTGCAAACAGGGTCAGGCCGAGAAACAGAATGGTACATAGCCCCCACCCCAGAAGCGCGAATACCAAGGTGATAAAAGCGAACAAGCCGATAAAGGGGTAGCCTTCGACAGCTACCGGTTGATTTTGGTTACGCATAAAGCGTTTCCTCTCTTGTCCCATAAAAAAAACGACGTGAACGGGCCGCTGGGCCCTACCATGTATCCCCAAGGCAAGCAACAGCAGTGTCGCTACTGGCAGAACTTCAGCCGTTCCACCCCTTGTGTCCGCGCCCCAGAACGATGGGTCCTGAGCGCACGATTTCCTGAATGCCAATGGGCTTGAGCAGATCGACAACCGCCTGAATCTTGCCTGGAGCACCGGTGATCTCGATGGTATAGGACCGCGCCGTTACATCAACGACACTCCCCCGGAAGATATCGACGATGCGCAGAACCTCGGCCCGCGTATCCTCGGTGGCCTGCACCTTGATCAGCGCCAGTTCACGCTCCACAAACTCACAGTCGGTAAAATCGATGACCTTGATGGTGTCGATGAGCTTGTTGAGCTGTTTGGTGATCTGTTCCAGGATGCGTTCATCGCCGCTGGTCACAATGGTCATGCGGGAGATGCTGGGATCCAGAGTCGGCGCGACCGACAAACTTTCAATATTGAACCCGCGGCCGGAGAAAAGCCCTGCAACACGGGTCAGGACCCCGAACTCGTTTTCCACAAGTACGGAAATCGTATGTTTTGCCTCTTGGCTTGCCATTACACCCACCTCCTAAGAAGCCAGAACCATTTCATCGATCGCAGCCCCTGCAGGTACCATGGGCATGACATTTTCTTCCCGGTCGACCTGGAATTCCATCAGAACCGGACCCGGTATTTCGAGAGCTTTTCGGATAACCCCTTCCACATCGGCAGGACGGGTGGCACGCAAACCTGTAGCACCGTAAGCCTCGGCCAGTTTTACGAAATCAATCGGCAGCTCCATCGGCGTCTGACTGTAGCGCCGATCAAAGAACAACTGCTGCCACTGTCGCACCATGCCAAGAAAATTATTGTTCAGAATCGCAATTTTCACGGGCAGTTTGTACTGCACAAGGGTCGCGAGTTCCTGGGAATTCATCTGGAAGGAACCGTCCCCGGAAATGTCAATGACCTGCCGGTCGGGACAAGCCACCTGGGCCCCAAGGGCAGCGGGAAGACCAAATCCCATGGTCCCCAATCCGCCGGAGGTTATAAAACTGCGTGGATGGCAGAAATTGAAAAACTGCGCGGTCCACATCTGATGTTGTCCTACCTCGGTGGCGATGACGGCATCCCTGGCCGTCAGTTCCCGGATCTTCTGGATGACAAACTGCGGTTTGATGACGGTATCGCTGGCCTTGTAAGTCATGGGGTACTGGGAACGCCAGGCATCGATCTGACTGCGCCAGGACGCGGTAAGCTCCGGAAAAGCCTGGACCTGTGCCGCATCGCTCCGGAGGCGGTCCATGATATTGGTGATCACGTCCCGCAGTTCCCCGACAATGGGCAGATCAACCCTGACATTCTTCTTGATGGAGGTGGGATCGATGTCGATATGAATGATTTTGGCTTTAGGCGCAAAAGCCGCGACTCTGCCGGTGACACGGTCGTCAAATCGCGCACCGATGGCAACCAGAAGGTCCGCATTGGTAACGGCCATATTGGCGTAATAGGTTCCATGCATGCCGAGCATGCCAAGAGCAAGAGGATGCCCCGTCGGGAAAGCGGCCATCCCCATCAGGGTTGTCACCACCGGTGCCTGGATGAGCTCGGCAAAGGACATCAGATCCTCGCCGGCATCGGAAGCCGTTGCACCGCCGCCGACAAAGAGCACCGGACGGCGGGACGCCAGGATCATTTTGGCGGCTTTCTCAACCTGCCGCACATTGCCGCTGTAAGTCGGCTTGTAGCCTCGCAGTTCAACGGTTTCGGGATAGGAAAAACGGGTCGATGCGATCTGCACGTCTTTAGGCAGATCGATCAGAACGGGGCCTGGACGACCGGTGCGGGCGATATAGAAAGCCTGTTTGATGATGCGTGCAAGGTCCTTGACATCCTTGACCAGATAATTGTGCTTGGTAATGGAGCGGGTCATGCCGACAATGTCCGCTTCCTGAAAAGCGTCGTTGCCGATCAGAGGCGTCGGCACCTGCCCGGTAATGACCACCATCGGAGTCGAATCCATGTAGGCGGTTGCGATACCGGTCACTGTGTTGGTCGCACCGGGACCGCTGGTGGCAATGGCCACGCCCACCTTGCCCGTCGCCCGGGCATAGCCGTCGGCAGCGTGTACAGCCGCCTGCTCATGTCGGGTAAGGATGTGCTTGATGGGGTAATCAAGCAATTCGTTGTAGATATTGATGACGGTACCGCCGGGATAACCGAACACCGTGTCCACACCCTCGAGCACCAGGCTTTCCAGAAGTATCTGAGAACCGGTTTTCTTCACGCCATGCCTCCTCGCAAGCCAGCATCATGTAAAACACCCGGACGGCGGCCTGGCTGCCGCCCGGGATCAATGGCCTTTGTCATCGCGCCTGACAGATGGCGCCGGTATTGGCCGACGTTACCACAGAGGCATAGCGGGACAACCAGCCTTTTTTGATCTTGGGCTCGGGAGCCTGCCAGCGTTGGCGACGCTCCTCCAGCACCTGCTCCGGCACCTTCAGCTCAAGGCGGCGGGTCGGGATGTCAAGCTCGATGACATCACCATCCTCGACAAGGGCAATGGTCCCCCCCACCGCGGCTTCCGGTGAAACGTGCCCGATGCACGGGCCACGGGTGCCGCCGGAAAAACGCCCATCGGTGATCAGCGCAACGCTGTCGCCGAGCCCGAGTCCCATGAGGGTTGCCGTAGGGGCAAGCATTTCGCGCATGCCGGGACCTCCTTTGGGACCCTCGTAACGGATCACGACCACGTCACCGGCTTTGACGACCCCATTCATGAGGGCCTGCATGGCATCTTCCTCTGAATTGAAGCAACGGGCCGTACCCTCGAATTTCATCATTTTTTCGGATACCCCCGACTGTTTGACGATCGCGCCGTCAGGGGCCAGATTACCTGACAGAACGGCGATCCCTCCCTCGGGGCGGATCGCATCGCTCATTGGATGAATGACTTCCTCGTCGACATCATAAACACTGTCGATGATCTGCTTCACGCTGATACCACCGAGAGTGGGGTTGTCAAGGATAAGGTCGCGCAGCTGGTAGAGCACACCCGGCACGCCACCGGCGGCATCGAGATCTTCCATGAAATATTTTCCCCCGGGATTCATGGATGCCAGTTGCGGCGTGTCACGGCCAAGTTTATCGAACATATCCAGAGGCAGATCGACTTCCGCCTCATGAGCAATAGCCAGCAGGTGCAGAACCGTGTTGCTCGATCCGCCAAGCGCCAGATCTACCCGAATGGCGTTTTCGAAAGCCTGCCGGGTAAGAATCTGTCGTGGAGTGATGCCTTCCCGGACCAGATCGACGATGCGCTCTCCCGAAGCAAAAGCAATATGCCGTTTGTGGGAAGAAACCGCTACCGTGGTACCGCATCCTACCAGGCTCATACCGAGAGTTTCGGTCAGAATCGCCATGGTATTGGCGGTAAACAGCCCCTGACAGGACCCGGCGCCGGGACATGCGCGGTTTTCGCACTGCTGCAGTTCATCGGCGCTGATTTCACCTTTTTTGAACCGGGCCATAGCCTCGAAGGTATCGGTAACAAACGAATAACGACGACCGCGACGTCCCGTCCCGGTCAGCATGGGCCCTGCCGTAACGACAATACAGGGGATGTCGAGCCGCGCCGCGGCCATCAGCATGCCGGGCGTAATCTTGTCGCAATTGGTGAGCAACACCAGACCATCGAGGCGGTGCGCTTCGGCAATCGATTCGACCATATCGGCAATCAGCTCACGGGTGGACAGGGAGTAGTGCATCCCCTTGTGACCCATGGCAATACCGTCACAGACACCAGGAATACCAAACAGAAAGGAATACCCGCCTCCGGTATGCACACCCTTTTCGATGAAGCGCTCAAGATCGCGCATTCCAATATGGCCGGGGATCAGGTCGGTAAAAGAGGTGGCGATCCCGATAAGGGGCTTGTCCAGCTCCTTGCGGGGAATGCCGGTGCCCATCAGCAGGGCGCGATGGGGGGCGCGTTCAAATCCTTGTGTGACGGCTTCGCTTCGTTTGCCTTTCATAAGTCGGATAGATTCCTTTCCTGAAGATCTGTTGTCTGCCCCGGTGACCTTTCCGGGTGCCTTGACCAGCAGCGTCACACATCCCGGATTTCATAAAATTGTCGACAGCGCAAAACTTTTTTTTGAAAATACCAAATAGCCGATGATGCAGAAAGGGTTCGGACGATGCGCCCAAACCCTTCCACCAAATCGCGACAATGGTTTTCTACCGCTTCCAA
>NZ_JBFWJQ010000145.1:0-5258 GCF_050253115.1 Syntrophotalea sp. | reverse complement strand
TCCAAAGCATCATCTCCTTGTTTGTATCAGGTTGTTTGGCGACGACCTATTTTACAACAAGAGATGATGCTTTTGTTTAATTATTTCAATATGTTAAACATTTTTCTCGTCTGCGAAAGTTGAGTTAACAAAGATATACACATACGAAAGGAGAAGAAAAATTTATTCAAAAATACAAAAACAGATCGCCAGTAAATTTGGAAATGATGAGACATTTGCGAAACATTGGGAGGATTGGCGTTGGCATATCAAACACACAATCA
This sequence comes from Syntrophotalea sp., assembly GCF_050253115.1. Classification (NCBI taxonomy): domain Bacteria; kingdom Pseudomonadati; phylum Thermodesulfobacteriota; class Desulfuromonadia; order Desulfuromonadales; family Syntrophotaleaceae; genus Syntrophotalea; species Syntrophotalea sp. The sequence goes on along the minus strand of NZ_JBFWJQ010000145.1, from coordinate 4,995 downwards.
GGGACATTGAAACATTTGAACGTATAACCGGTATCGTATTCGACGATGAATTTCGTCGGGACGTTTCGTTGACCCTCGATAAATTCCCTCTCGCCATTACACCTTATTACCTGTCTCTTATCGATCGGGAAGATTACCGAAATGACCCCGTTTTTATCCAGTCGTTTCCGGTTCCGCAGGAACTGGAAGTCGATCCCCGGGAGATGGCGGACCCGCTCGATGAAGACAAGGACAGTCCCGTTCCCGGCATCACGCACCGATATCCCGATCGTGTCCTGTTTCATATCAGCAATCTGTGCGCCATGTATTGCCGGCATTGCACGCGCAAGCGCAAGGTGGGGGATCAGGATTCCATTCCCGGGCGGGAAGCGATCATGCAGGGCATCGAATATATCGCCAATACCCCGCAGGTGCGCGACGTGCTGCTGTCGGGCGGCGACCCGCTGATGCTTTCGGACGACTATCTGGACTGGATTCTGACCGAACTGTGTCGCATTCCCCATGTCGAGGTGGTTAGGATCGGTACCCGCATACCGGTTGTGCTGCCCTACCGTATTACCGACAAGCTGGTCGCCATGTTGCGCAAGCATCAGCCGCTCTGGATCAACACCCACTTCAACCATCCGCGCGAGATGACCTCTTCGTCAAAGCGCGCTTTGCGCAAGCTGGCCGATGCAGGTTTCCCTCTTGGTAATCAGACCGTGCTGCTGGCCGGAGTCAACGATTGCCCTCGCATCATCAAGGAGTTGGTACATCGGCTGGTGGAAAACCGGGTACGTCCCTACTATCTGTATCAGTGCGACCTTTCCGAAGGGTTGACCCATTTTCGCACTCCCGTCGGCAAGGGTATCGAAATCATGGAGGGCCTCATCGGCCACACCAGCGGCTTCTCGATACCGACCTATGTCATCGATGCGCCGGGCGGTGGCGGCAAGATTCCCCTGAATCCCAATTATCTGATCTCCCTGTCGACCAACAAGGTGGTGTTGCGCAACTACGAAGGGGTTATCACAACCTATCAGGAGCCCAACAGTTACGAGCCGATTTTCTGCGACCGCCAATGTGCCGAGTGCCACCTGCAACTTAAACTCAAGGGGGCCGACGAATGCCAGGCTACGGGCATTGTGAAGCTGTTGGCGGATCATGACGATACCATCTCCCTGACCCCGGAAGACAACGAGCGGATGGTGAGGAGGGGCGATGACTGATCGTATGGAAAAGATAGGTGACTCCCTGATTCAGCACGGTGCCAACAGTGAGCGTATCTACCTGATGAAGACCGCCTCCGACGATTGTCCGGAAATCGTTGAGCGGCTTGATGTCATGGCCCGGCGCGAGGGCTATTCCAAGATTTTTGCCAAGATTCCCGCCGGCATCAGCAAGCCGTTTCTGGAAAACGGCTACTGCGCCGAAGCGCGTATTCCAAAGCTGTTTCATGGTCGGGAAGAAGGGTTGCTGCTGGGCAAGTTCCTGCAGCGGGAACGTCGTGTCGAACGCAAGCCTGAGCTGGTTGAGAAGGTGTTGGAAGCAGCCCGGGCCAAGTCCGGGCCCGTTGATGGCAGCACTGTGCTGCCCGAAGGTTTTGAACTGCGCCGGCTCGGCGAAGGGCAGGTCGGCGCGGCGGCCGCCTTGTACCGCGAGGTGTTTGCCAGTTACCCATTCCCCATTCACGATCCGGCTTATCTGCTCGAAACCATGCGGGATCATATCCGCTATTTCGGTATCTGGCGTGGTGACCGCCTGGTTGCCTTGGCTTCAGCGGAGAAGGACTGTCAGGCACGACATGCCGAGATGACCGATTTTGCGACCTTGCCCGCTCACCGCGGACAGGGTTTCGCGCGGATATTGCTGGCCCGCATGGAGGAAGCCATGCGCGAAGACGGTATCCATACGGTCTTTACCATCGCCAGGGCCTATAGCTATGGCATGAATATCACTTTCTCCAGTTCCGGTTATCTTTTCGGCGGTACCCTGCGTAACAATACCCAGATCTGCGGACGCCAGGAAAGCATGAATGTGTGGCACAAAGCGCTGAACTGACGCGAGTTTGCGACAGGGGTGGCGAGGGCAGGGCTTTTTATCCCACATCCTCTATGAAAACCATGTCGTATCCATCCGGATATTCCGGATGGATACGGACTGAGTCTGGCTGACGGTGCTTTGTTTAGGCCGTCTTTTGTGTTGAAAAAAAGTCCGGCCCATGCTAGAAGTGTCGTTCTTGTCGGGGCGTAGCGCAGTCTGGTAGCGCACCTGTCTTGGGCACAGGGGGTCGGAGGTTCGAATCCTCTCGCCCCGACCATGTTGCGCCAGTAGCTCAGCTGGATAGAGCATGTGACTTCTAATCACAGGGTCGAGGGTTCGAGTCCTTCCTGGCGCGCCAGTGAGTTAAAGGGTTGGCATACAAGGCCAGCCCTTTTGTTTTTTTGCATAGTTTCAGGACCCATTCAGTGGCCGCCGGCAACCCGGCGTACCCGCACAGGATGTACCGTTTCGGGTAAGGCAAGAACTGCGAAAAGCCGCGCCCGGGCCTGACTTGCACACCCTATCAAGGGCTACGGGAAAGATTGCCTGTCCGCCGTTGAGGTTGCGGTGTTGCGTCGGCATTGCGACAAGCAAGCCGCATCGTATATACTTTATTGCCGCCAGATGGTGCTGCGGCGCCAGCAACGGCAATCAGCGGAGGGATCCTTTTGTGCGAAGAAAAACCTGATATTTTATTGGAAAGGACTATCGATTATACGTTCGGCGACCCGTCGCTGCTTATCGAAGCCCTGACCCATAAATCCTTCAGTAACGAACAGAATGATCGCGGTGTTCCGGATAACGAGCGTCTTGAGTTTCTTGGTGATGTGGTTTTGGGGCTGGTCGTCAGCCATTACGTGTTTCGGACTTTTCCGCATCTTCCGGAAGGAGAGTTGACCCGGATCCGTTCCGAAGTCGTCAGCGAAAAAGGTCTGGCAGTGATTGGCAAAGCCATCTCGCTTGGTGACTTCATGCGCCTTGGCAAAGGTGAGGAGCGCAGTGGCGGCCGTCTTAAAAGCAGCCTGATCGCCAATGCCATGGAGGCACTGATAGGCGCCATTTTTTGCGACGGTGGCTTCGAACAGGCCTGCCGGGTGGTCGAGGCGCTGGTTGTGGAGCATATTCAGCGGGCGGCGCGGCGCAAGGCGGGTGTCGATTACAAAACCCGTCTCCAGGAGCGTCTCCAGGCACGGTTTGGCGAGGTGCCCCAATATGTGCTTGTGTATGCCGACGGCCCGCCCCATCAGCGTTCCTATACGGTAGAAGCGCGCTTTCGGGAATCCTGTATCGGGCGGGGCGAGGGGCGCAGCAAGAAGGCGGCAGAGCAGGCCGCCGCCAGGCAGGCATTGGAACAGCCGGAAAAGTAACTTTCGTCGATGCCGGTGGAGCAGGGCTCTGACGGCGGTTTTTTCTGCTTGTCGGGCGTCCATCCCGGCGGATCTTTTTGCAATGAAACATCGATGCCGGTAGCTTATGGTTGTCTTTCCGTTTTTCATTCCTCATTGCGGTTGTGCACAACGTTGCGTCTTCTGTCAGCAAAACCGGATCACCAGCGTGGAAACGGCCCCCTCACCTGCGGAGGTGGCAAGATGTCTCGAAGTCATGCTGCCGGAGCGTGGTGTGGGCGAAGTGGCTTTTTACGGTGGCAGCTTCACCATGCTCGATCCTTGTTTGCAGGAGGCTTACCTTGCCGGCGTTGTTCCTTTTGTGCGTGCCGGGCGGGTGGCCGGCATTCGGGTATCGACCCGGCCTGACGGATGCGACAATGAGCGGGTTGCGCGGTTGCGGGCCTTTAACGTCACAACGGTCGAACTGGGCTGTCAGTCTTTCAGCGACGCGGTGCTGCGTAAAGCGCGCCGTGGCCATGACGCAAGTGCCGCGGGCGAATCGGTAATGAGGTTACGTAACGCTGGCCTGCGCGTCGGACTGCAGCTGATGCCCGGCCTGCCCGGCGGTGATGGTGATGAAGCGCGGCGTTCTCTGGCCAGGGCTCTGGATCTGGAACCGGATTTTCTGCGTCTCTACCCTGCGGTGGTACTGGCCGGGACCGGGCTGGAACAGGCCTGGCGCAGAGGCGATTATGTTCCTCTTGACCTTGACGATGCCGTAGAGCTTTGCGCTGAACTGCTATGGCATTGTCACGATCAGGGTGTCCCTGTTATCCGCCTTGGCCTGCAGTCTTCCCCTGAACTGGATCGAGGCTCGACGGTTCTGGCCGGCCCCTATCATCCGGCGTTCGGCCAACTGGTGCGTTCCAGGCTGTGGCGTCGTGCCCTCGAGTCGACGGCTACCGCCTCCGGAGGTCGGCGGGCTAAGGTAGATTTTGCAGACCTGAGTGACGCAATGGGTCACCGTCGAACAAATCTCGACTACCTGTCGCGACGCTTCGGGCATTTTGAAATCGTTTCTTCCGGCCATCAGGTTCGCCAGTGTTTCGTTTTGGCCGGGTGCCGCCATGACATGATGTCGCAGGCCCGTTATTTGCAACCTTTACCACCAACGACGGACGACCACTCATGAGATGTTGTTCGCGTATGCCGGGAGATTGACAGACCTTGAATAACCATCAACCGTCCGATAAAGGATTCCGCTCGGGTTTCGTCGCCATCATGGGCCGGCCCAATGTCGGCAAGTCCACCCTTCTCAATGCGGTGCTGGGGCAAAAAATCGCCATCACCTCCAATAAGCCGCAAACCACCCGCAACCGTATCCTGGGTATCTGCAATCGTCCGGATGCGCAGATACTTTTTCTGGACACGCCGGGGGTTCACAAGGCCAAGGGGATGCTCAACCGCTATATGGTGGAGCAGGCCCTGAGCGCCTGCGGCGATGTGGATGTCGCACTTGTTCTGGTTGAAGCCACCGATCCAGTGGGTGGCGGGGACGATTTTGTGCTGGAACAGGTATCGCGCAGCAAGGTCCCGGTGATCCTGGTGATCAACAAGGTTGACCTGGTACCCCGGTTGAAACTGC
>NZ_JBFWJQ010000144.1:0-5370 GCF_050253115.1 Syntrophotalea sp. | reverse complement strand
GTGTGCTCTTCCGATCTGCAATTCGTATTTCTGGCGTTCCTTCATTTCAACGGCGAAACGCACCTCACGCACACCATTTTTTCGGACAGTGTATGGCGTGATCAGGCGAACCGATGTCGGGAACACGGAAGGATCGATACTGCGACGATGCTGCTGGCTGATGGAAGCCCGCCGGATACCAAACTGAATAATATTGCCCTGCATTAAAGGCTGCGCGATATCCGCCGGTCTAGTGAGTCCGATGCGAAGAATCGACTTATCACCGAAGACCTCAAAGTCAATACCTGTAACCTTGACTTCAACCATTGCAGGCTGCTTACCCGTCATACCGGCAACGGGTGTGGGTTTCGCCTTTTCAGGTGCCGGCTTCTCCAGAACAGCCTCGGCTCCCCATCCGACCACCAGTGCATTACCTTCCCTATCAACGCGATAATTGGGCAATTTTGCACTCGAAGCGTCAAAAACCACCCTCGTCTTATCCGGGTAACGTCCCATGCGCAGCTTGCGAAAACCGCTGTCCAGCGCAAAAACCTGCTGCTCAAATGCGGCCTTGACGCCGAACAGATCCACCACAAGCCGGGCCGGATCCGCTAACGGAAAATGCTTGACGCCCGCTATTCTTCCATCCGTGTGAAAAACAGCCATTCCGGGCTTGATGTCAAGGCTGCCTATGGTTTTGGCGGCCTGTGGCGCGACTGGTGCGGTAAAAGCCCCCCCCGCCATAAAGCCACCATCCTCAGAGACGACATCGCCTTCGTCAGGAGCGCCAAAATCTACCCTGATGCTGGTTGCACCGGGCAAAACCTTGAATGCCATCGGCTTGTCCAGAAACAGTTCGACCCGCCCCATCTGGCCGGACAAAAGCTGAAACGAAGAAACCCTGATGCGTTTTACCGGTCCTTCCTCCACTTGCGTTTCAGATTCCAGCCCATCGACGTTTATTCCGGTGAAATCAAGGATAACGCGCAGCGGATCAATGGCATCGTAAACGGAATAAGCATCACCCAAGGGTTGTTCGGTGGTGATCAACACACCGCCCTTGTCGTGAGCAATGGAAACGATCCGGTTGTTAAGCTTCGCAGCGGACAATGCACAATTTCCGGCAGTCGGCATCAGAACCAGATGCAGGGCCACAAGCAGGCCAGCAAAAACGTGTCTTCCAATGATTGGCAACGGCACACATTTCATATCAGATATCTCCTGCTTTTTGAGTAAACCCGATTTCATAACTGGTGGTGGATAATTTTCCCGTAAAATCATAGTATTTCTCGACAACCGTGACAGTCTTCGGGCTAATTCTGGTCACGACTCCACCATTCTTGCCGATCTTGACCCCCGTTTTCAGAACATATGCCTTGCCACCCGGCGCAACCACTGTTGCCATCGGCATTTTTTCTCCCACAATCACGGCACTCAGACGGAACTGTGCGAGATCGAATTTCTGCAAGGGTGTCAGCGGTTCGCCCTTGCCACCGACGGGCTTGCGAATCATGACGAGAGCTTCAAAGGGATCCCGCAATCCGCCTGGATCGTACACATAACCGTCACCCGCTGACACCACCTCCCCGGCGGGTACATCCTTGGTCGCCGACGAAAGCGGTGCGACCTTGACTTTTTTCGGCAGCACGGTCTGTATTTCAGGCGATTTCCGGTCCTCGCACGCAGCGCATGTAAGAAACATAAATCCGACCACGGCTGGCAGTCGCAATGATCGCGGAATCATCATTTATTACCTTTCGTTTTACCCGTTTTGGCGGGCCCCTCGGCATTCTCCACAAACTGGAAGGTTGTGGCCCGGCATTCAACATTCAGGGTATTCCTGCCATCCTCTATCTTGGCATTCCCCATCTTAAGATTGCCTAGATTAACGATACGTGTCATGTTGCCGACCTTGTAGCAAAACATTGCCACTTCGTGAAACGCCCCCTTCAACTTCAAGGAAACCGGCACTTCGGCATAAAAGCCCTGCGTAACCAGCGAACCGGGCTTGAATTCCACCACTTCAAGTCCCGTATTCTTGGCCAGAGTGGAAATACCGATCAGCAATGATGGAATCTCCTTCTGATTGGGCAACTCCTTCAGAGCCATTTCGAGCTGATTTTCCAGTTTTTCATATTCGGCCTTAAACCTGGGAAGGTTTTCGGCGATCCTGCGATCCTCAGCCAGTTTTCGCTCAAGGCTTTCCTTTTGCACCTTGAGGCGTTGGTATTCGTCCCTCATCGGCTGATAAACAATAAGCCAGAACAGGCCAAACACCGCCAGACAAGCGAGCACCAGTATAAGGATTTTTTTATACTTCGGGAGGTTAAGGATCTTCTCCAGCCCTGGACTCATAATTTTGCCCCTTCCCCGGCAAAATGCTTAACCGGCGGTGTCTCTTCGCGACATTCTATCTCGAATGACTGCAATTTGACACCTTCCTGCTTAATCTGTTTGGTGACCTTCAGATCAACATCCCGATAATAGGGTGACGCTTCAAGCGCGGTAATAAACCCCGCCACCACGCTTTCACTGACGCCGACTCCCTTAAGCTTCATACTACCGGAAACTTCCTCGAAATCTTCGAGCCACAATTTTTCAGGTAAGGCTCTGTTCAATTCATCCAACAGATGAACAGGCCCACTTTTACGCCGCTTAAGTTCACTCAGAACGTCGAGTTTTTCCTGGAATTCTGCCTGTTTTTTCTTGAATTCAGCAACCTCGCCCAGAAGGGGTTTGAGCTCGGAAATTTGGCGATTGTAATCATCGATCAACTTCATTTCCCTGGCGGTTCCGATCTTCAGATTGCCGTAAACAAGAAAACAGCCGACAACGGCCAAGGAAACAATCGCGCCAAAAACAAACAGTTCACGTTGTGCCCTGGCACGCTTTTGCGCGGCCCTGACCGGCAGAAGATTGATGTGTATCATTTGTCTCCAAGCCTCCTCATGGCAAGACCGGCGCCAACAGCCAGAAACGGCAAGACCGAATCCACATATTCCATATCGAACCGACCGCTGTCGATAACCACGTTGCGCAGCGGATTCATAATCTCAACCGGAATGCCGAGCTTGTTCCCAAGGACCTCAATCAGCCCGGGCGTTTTTGCAACCCCGCCGGACAGATAAACCCTTTCGACTTTTGAGTCGGAAGAAGTGGCAGTGAAAAAATCGAGGGAGCGCTGCACTTCCTGCACGAGATGCGCCATCGAATCGGCAACGATCTCCTCCACCATCCCGGGCTGGACATCGTCGAGACGCGCACCCAGCTTGGCGCGTTCGGCCTCCTCGCTATTGAGTCCGATCCGCTTCTGAATCTCGTCGTTGAACATATTGCCGCCTGCCTGGATGTCCCGCGTAAACACGGTTCTGCCATCCTGCAGGATATTGATGTTCATGGAACTGGCACCAATATCGACCAGAGCCACAACGTCCTCTTCCTGGTCGTAATTGGCCTGAAACGCATTTTCAATGGCGAAACAATCGATATCCATGACAATGGGAGTCAATCCGCACTCGTGAAAGACCGAAAGATATTCCTCAATAAAATCCTTCTTGGCCGCCACCAGCAATACCTTGATCTGGGCCGGATCCCTGGGATCGGGTCCCAATATCTGGAAGTCCAGGTTTACATCGGAAATCTCAAAAGGAATATATTGCTCCGCTTCCCATTCTATGGAGGCCTCGACCTCCTCCTCGGTCATGGCCGCCATAAAAATGTTGCGGACGATCACCGCATGCCCCGAAACCGAAGTCGCAACATTTTTTGTTTTTATAAATTGGCTTTCCACCAAATTGCGAACGCATTCGGCAACCGCGGCGGAATCCATGATGGCATGGTCCACAATGGCCTCGGGCGGCAGCTGCCCGATTCCCAGATTAACCAGATGGTATCTATCCTTCACCTGCTTCAGTTGAACCAGCTTAATCGATCTGGTGCCTATGTCGACACCCACAACCTCTTCGCTCGCTCCAAACAATCCGAAAAACATTCGTCATCCCCGATCTTGAGAAATGAAGGAGAACAAGGCAACTTCTCAACCAACATCCGATACCACGGCCCCGGTCGGCAGAACAAGGTTTGCAACATACATACCACCGGCGACCGAACCTTGGCATCACATTAAAAGCTCAATGATCTTATAAAATTGCGAGAACAGGTGTCAACATCTCAATTTGTCTTCATAAAAAACGACCAAAGGACACTATATACCACATGAAACCGCAAAAAACACACTACATATCGGCACAAAACCGTGCTGCGCAAGAAGTCCGCGCGGACCGAAGGATTTCAAACAGTCCCTGCCCCCCATATTAAATGTACTCATCGGCCAAAGGCCAAGGCCATGTACCAACCGATAAGCCTTTCACCATAAAGCAGGTAAATAACGGCGCCTGTAGCCAAAAATGGTCCAAACGGAATGGCAAGCCTGCCTCCGGTCCGTTTCAGCAGCATCAGGGGCACCCCCACCATGGCACCAGACAAGGATCCGATAAAAACAACGGGCAGCACCGCTTTCCAGCCCAGAAAAGCACCGATCATGGCGAGGAGCTTCACGTCCCCCATACCCATGCCTTCGACCTGCGTCAGCAGATGATAGACCTTCGCAACCAGCAACAAACTCCCTCCGCCAAGAAGAATCCCCAGCAGGGAGTCCTGCCAACTGACCCAGGGTACAAGAAAAGATAAAAGAAAACCAACCACCGTCCCCGGCAAGCTGATAGCATCCGGAATGATCCGATGATCCAAATCGATGAAGGAGACGACTACCAACGACGCCGCGAACAGCCAATAAACCGGTATCACGAAGACCCCTCCGAACTGCCTCCAGACCAGCACGAAAAGCAGCCCCGTCAAGGCTTCAACAACGGGATAACGCAGCGATATCCTGACGCCACACCCGGCGCAGCGGCCACGTAGATACAGATAGCTTATGATGGGAATATTCTGATACCAGCGGATGGCGGCTTTGCATTGAGGGCAGCGGGAAGCCGGTGAGACAACCGACAAGCCCTCAGGAATGCGATAGATGCAGACATTGAGAAAGGAGCCAATAATCGCACCTAAAATGAAAAACACTGCCCCTGTCAAAAAACTGATTGCATTCATGCTCAAATGATCCTCTTGCGGTATGGATAGGCAACGAAGCGCTCAAGAAACAAACATCGAACAGGCGGATTACTTATTACCTTTGGCATAGGCCAGGTCGCTGGTCGACTGAATACTGCCATCATCAGCGATAAAAAAGCTGCCCCCGTAAGGATCTGGCGGGATTTCCGGGATGACACCGCGCCTGACCAAGGCACGCAAATCGCCAGGTTCGACGCCGAATCGTTCGCGATGGTAAGCAACAGCACGCTCCAGGTAAAAAATCTTTTCCAATGCTTCAAG
>NZ_JBFWJQ010000143.1:0-5379 GCF_050253115.1 Syntrophotalea sp. | reverse complement strand
AGCAGGTGACGGGAGCAGCGGCCCTCGGCCCTGAGCGGTACGACCTGCTGCGCAATATTCTGTGGGAGATTCGCGCCCCCCGTATTGCTGCGGCGGTGCTCATCGGCGCCGCGCTTTCGACATCCGGCGCGGCTTTTCAGTCCATGTTCATCAATCCTCTGGTGTCTCCGGGCTTGCTCGGCGTGCTGCCCGGCGCCTCGTTCGGCGCGGCACTCGGCATGTTGCTGTCCAGAGGCTGGTTCGGGGTGCAATTCTGCTGTTTCGCCGGGGGATTGCTGGCCGTTGGCATCGCCATCGGCATCGCCCGTCTTTATCGGGGCGACCGACTTCTGATGCTGATTCTTGGAGGAATCATCAGCGGCTCCCTGTTTACCTCCCTGCTGTCGATCGTCAAGTACCTGGCCGATCCTTACGATACCCTGCCGGCCATCGTCTACTGGCTGATGGGCGGCCTGTCCATGACGGACAGTCACACCGTGCTGTGGATTTCCATCCCCGTCCTTTCCGGCATTGCCGGCCTGCTGCTAATGGCCCGCTACCTTAATGTGCTGAGCATGGGGGACGAAGAGGCGCGCAGTTTGGGGGTGAATGTAAGTCTGATCCGGTTCTGGCTGATTTTCTTCGCTACGGTGATAAGCGCCCTGACGGTGGTGGTCGGCGGCCTGATCGGCTGGGTAGGGCTGATCATTCCGCACATCGGCCGTATGCTCGTGGGGCCGGACAATCGCACTTTGCTGCCGGTCAGCGCTCTGCTCGGGGCCCTGTATCTGGTGCTGGTGGACGATGTTTCCCGTCTGCTGCTCGATATCGAAATACCGCTGGGCATCATCACGGCTCTGATCGGCATACCGTTTTTCATCCTGGTTCTGAAAAACGCACGAAAGGGGTGGGGCTAGCATGGCTTTGTTGGAAGTCAGAAACATATCCTTCGGCTATGGCGGCCACTCGGTGCTGGACAATGTCAGTTTCGATATTGAAAAAGGCAGTCTGGTGTCGCTGCTGGGACCCAACGGCTGCGGCAAGACCACTCTTCTGAAAATCCTGCTGGGGCTGTTGCCGGTGCCCGGCGGTGAAATCCTGTTCGAAGGCCGCCCGGTTGCTTCCTACGATCGGCGTGAAATGGCCCGGCGGGTGGCCTATGTGCCGCAGATACACAAGGCCGCTTTTGCCTATCGGGCGATTGACGTGGTGCTCATGGGGCGTCTTCCCCATAAAGGGTTCTGGTCGGCCTATCACCGCAGGGACGAACATCTGGCCCTGGAGGCACTCGACAAACTGGGAATCAGGCACCTGAGCCAGCGTCCCTACACCCAGATCAGCGGCGGGGAGCGGCAGATGGTGCTTATTGCCCGGGCCCTCTGCCAGGGCGCGCACACCTTCATCCTCGACGAGCCGGCCAACGGGCTCGATTACGGCAACCAGATCAGGCTGCTGGAGCAACTGGCCACCCTGTCCGGCGAAGGCTACACCTTTGTCATGTCGACCCATTTCCCCGATCATGTGCTGTGGGTGGCGAACCAGGTTGTCATGTTGTCTGATGGCAGCATCATTGCCGAGGGGGCTCCGGATACCGCCGTGACCCGGAAAAATCTTTGCCGTCTGTATCAGGCCGATGTCGAAGTCTGGCAGTTGCTGGAGAATTTCAGAATATGCATGCCGCAGAGGCTTCGCAACAGGTTGTGCAGTTGTGACATGGAGGATGTGCCCCGCCCTGTTTTAATGGCAGGCCGCAGTTAAAGGAGGAGGAATGCTGAAAGTTGATGATGTACAGGCGACACTGAAAGATTGTGAAGCGTTTCACGGCCATCTCTGCATGGGACAGGTGATGGGCGTGCGTATGGCTAAAAAAGGTCTGGAACTGATAGCCGCGGAAGATATCAAGGATCTGATTGTCATAGTGGAGAACGATCGCTGCATCACGGATGCCATTATCATGGCCACCGGTGTGCGGCTCGGCCGGCGCAGTCTGAAATTTCACGATTACGGCAAAATGGCGGCCACTTTTGTCAATACGAAGACCGGCCAGGCCTGGCGGGTGGCCAGCCGCGGCGACAGCGACAACGGTTTGCCCCCGGATCAGGCCAGGGCCGCGGCTCTGGCAAAAACGGATGCGGAACTGCTGCGCTGGCAGCAGGTCCGGGTCGCATTTGGTCCCGGTGATTTGCCCGGTCCTCCGGAGCGTATCGTCCAATGCAGCCGCTGTGGAGAGACGGTGCTCGATTATCGCGATGTGCCCACCGGACAGGGGCAAGCCGATCCGCTGTGCCGTGCCTGCGCTTTCGGGACCTATTATCAGCCTTTTGCCGGATAAAGGGATGGATCAAGGAGTTTGGCGTGACAAAGAAGAAGCAGGATTCACTGGCATTTTACCGTTATGACGACAACCATCCCTTCGCTTCCATGTATCCATTGCTGGCCCGGCAGATCGTGGAGGATCTCGGCATAAGCCGCGGGCGATGCCTGGATATCGGCACCGGCGGCGCGCCGCTGCTTATCGAGCTGGGCAAGATCACCAACTGTGAACTCTCGGGGCTGGACATCAACCCCGAGGCCCTGGCGCTGGCGGCGCAAAACGCCCGGTCTCATGGCTTGCCTGAAGGCCGCTGCACCTTTCTTGAGGGCGATGTGCATGCCATGCCGCTGCCGGACGATTATGCCCGGCTGGTGGTAAGTCGCGGATCGATACCCTTCTGGGATGATTACGTGGTGGCTTTCCGGGAAATATACCGGGTGCTGCAACCGGGAGGCCTGAGTTTTGTCGGGGGCGGATTCAGCCGGTTTCAGAGCCTCGAGGAGGCGAACCGAATGCGTCCGGACTGGGCGCGCAAGGACAATCCCGACAAACGGGCCCGCTGGTTGCGCCGGGAATTTCTGGTGGAGGCGCTTGCGCCGCTGTCGCAAGCGGATTGGCGGATCATCGAGGATGGCTATGGCACCTGGGTAGTGATGAGCAAACCGGCACTGACTTCCATCTCCGCGGGGGATTCGAAAGGAGTGCCGCATGCAATGCCTGAATTGTGAAAACCGCTGTATCGTTGCAGATGGCGGCCTCGGCGGGTGCGGCCAGTACCGCCGGATTGGCGAAACCATGGTCGAATGTTACCCCGATCGCTATCTGCTCGCCTGCCCGATAGTCATCGAAACCATGCCGATGCTGCATTTTCACCCAGGCAGCAAGTTTCTGCAGATCAGCACGGTGGGCTGCAATCTGAATTGTCCGGGTTGCATTTCGACCACCCTGGTTCGCGAGATGGACCCGGCCAGTTCGATTATGCAGCAAATGAGCGCGGACCAGGTGGTGGCCACGGCCGTTTCCCAGGAGTGCCGTGGCATCGCCTTTTTGATGAACGACCCTCTGGCCAGTCTCGATACCTTCACGAGAGTGGCACAAGCGGCACGTGCCGCCGGTCTGCTGGTCGGTTGTGCCACCAATGCCACCTTTACCGAGCGGTCCCTGTCCCGTTTGCTGCCATTTATCGATTTTATAAACATCGGCGTCAAGGGCCTTACCGCGCAGGCTTATCGAAGCTGCGGCGGACGGTCGCCCGACGCGGTGCTGCGCAACCTGCGCCTGTTGCACGAGGCTGGAGTGCATGTCGAGGTGGCCTGCATGCACCGCCGGGACAACCAGGACGAGCTGCGGGATCTGGCTCGCCGGGTGGCGAAGCTGTCGCCGGCCATACCTTTGCAGGTGATGCGTTATATCCCCCTGGAATCCGCCGATCCCGGCTGGGAACCGACCATCCTGGAGTCGGAGGCGCTGGTCCTCGATCTGCGCAAGATCCTGCGACATGTCTACCTGTTCAATTCCCCGGGCACCGATCAGCTCGACAGCCTGTGTCCGGAGTGCGGCGAGGTTCTGCTCAGACGCGACTTCTACGGTCCCATGGGGGCGCGGCTGCTGGCTGCGCAGCCTGGAAGCTGCCCCCACGGGGCAGCATTTCTGGATCTGCGGGGAGACGCCGTGGTCGGTGCCTTCCGGGAGGGGGACTTCCAGGGCGGTTATCCCTTCACCCGGGCGCTTGAGATCGTGCAATCCATGCTGATCGCCTTGGGCGTGAGGGATGCGGTCGAGGTTGTGCGGGTCTGGGAAAAGATTCTCAATCTGCAAAGTCTGAAGGAGCTGCATCTTTCCATTCAGCAGCCTTCCGCGTATCTGGCCACACTGGAATATTTCGGCGCCCTGACCGGGCGCCAGGCACGGGCCGCGGCACTGATCGCCTATCTCGGTGAACGCTTGGAGGCGGTGGCCCGAGGGCTGGCGGCGGTAACCCATCGTCCCCGGGTCTATTACGCCATGGGCAAACCGCTGTTCGCCATCAAGGGCCCGCGTTTCGAAAACCAGTTGGTCCAACTGGCCGGCGGGGACAGCGTCAACCGGCGCCTGGATCTGTCGGGACGGCCGGGGATGAGCATCGACCGCGAAGTTTTGAACGCATTGAATCCGGAGGTGATGGTCATATCCGCGTTTCTCTCCTGTCCGGTGCAGGATTTCCATGCTGAATGCCTGCGGTTGGGTGTGGATGTGGAGGCGGTGCGCAATCTGCGTATCTACACCCCGCCGGTGCCGTCCAGTGATTTTGGCGGTCCGCGCTGGATTCTCGGTCTGCTGTTCCTCGCCAACATCCTGCATCCCGAGCGGTTTCATTTCGATATCGCCCGGGAGTCAAAGGATTTTTATGGCGAGTTTTACGACATGCCCTTTGTTCCCGATCATCTCAACCGATCCTTTGGAAAACCGAGCAATACCTGGTGCTGGACACGAACCTGATGGACAACCGGCAGGTGGAACCGATGAGAGCAAACCATGGGCCGCTGATCATTGTCAGCGGCCCGGCCCATTGCGGCAAGACCACCCTGGTGACCCTTCTGGTATCACATCTGCGCGATAAGGGGCGGCAACTGGCCGGCATTCTGGCCGAAGGGCAATGGCGCGACCAGCGGCGCAGCGGTTTTACCCTTGTCGATCTGGCCGACGGGCGGCGCACGCTCCTGGCGGAGCGTATCGCCGATTGCGGTCCGCATGCTTTCCCCTATGCGTTTCATGCCGAAGGGCTTGCCGCCGGTTATCTTGCCCTGGGCCCGCGGCGATGCGCCGGGGCGGATCTGGTGGTGGTCGATGAAGTCGGCTCCCTTGAACTGCGCGGTGCAGGATGGGCCCGGAATCTTGGTCCGTTGCTGCGGCAATGCCGCTCTTTACAGCTGTGGGTGGTTCAAGCGGCCCGAGTGGAAGCGGTCTGCAGGAAATGGCAGCTGTCGCCGGTGCGGGTTATCGACGCATCACAGCCCCAAGCTCTGGATAACTTGTTGATAACTGTCGAGGAATGGCTTCCGGGTGTTGATCCCCCTTCGCACTTTCGTTTTTGAAAAATTCTCAAC
>NZ_JBFWJQ010000142.1:0-5389 GCF_050253115.1 Syntrophotalea sp. | reverse complement strand
AACCACGGACAGCGGTCCCGACATCGCCGGCGAGGCTCAGGCCATCGATAGCCCGACCGTCGAGCCCCCTTCGTTTGACACCCTCAATGAACGGTACGGCGAATATTTCAGCCATATCCTGTACGATCCCTTGCGGGCTCCGTCCACGGCCGCCTACCGATTAAGGCGCGACCTGTCCCAGGAAGCCTATCAGAGTCTGCTGACCCGCCTGCAACAGGACCGGATGGTACGTTACGCGCATCCGGCCTGGAACATCGGCGACCGCCTCTTCGCCCCTCTGGAACAGATCGAAATCATCTGGAAAACCGCCAGCGACGCGCGCCGTCGACAGGCACTGCTGCAAGCTGTCGCCGCAACGGCCGACGGTGACGGCCCGGTTTCCAGCCGGCAGCAGGTCACCATCGATCCCTGTCGGCAAAGCGTCTGGGAAAGCGCCAACCTGCTTGCCGAAGACATTCTGGTGGAGCAGGCCCGGCCGCTGCTGATGCCGTTGGTTCCGCCGGTAGGCGTCCGTTTTTCCCTCGGCATGAACGGCGCCACTCCAGGCACCCCGATTCCGTTCGTCCTGGAAATCCGCTTCACCGAACGCATTAAAATCGAATCGAGCACCATCGCCAACCTCAATCTCAAGCCATCGGGGATCTTCCACAATCTGTACGACATCAGCTATGACGCGCCGTTAAGCGCCATAGACCTGAATCACAGCCCCATCCGCATCACCGGAAAACTCAGAATCTACGCCACCGGCGAATACAGCATCCCCGGCATCCCCGTCTATTACATCGACAGCCGCGCGCCTCAAAGCCAGGTGCAGCTGATCAAAACCGTCGAAGAACCGGTGCGCATCGCCGCCATGATCCCGGAAAGCACCGAAGGGTTCGATCTGCAGGTCGCTGCCGCGGGCCCCCTGACAGTGCCCGGACCCCGCCGGGCAACAAGCTCCCTCACTCTCCAGATAACGCTGCTGGCCGTTGGCCTTCTTTTGTCCGGGCTGGCCGCCGTTGCAACATGGTGGTGGCGTAAAAATATGAAAGAAGCGGACATACAGCCCGAAAACCATGTTTTAAATCAGCTGCAAACCGATGTGGACAACGCGATTGCCGCCGTTCGTCAACATGGAAGCCGGGATGCGCTGGCCGGGCTCGGCGTGGCCCTCAAGGCATACCTGGCTGAATTTTCCGGAATCGCCATGGACCGCCAGGGGGGCAGTCACGTGTCATTCCTGCGCCGCATCGAAGCCACCCTTCCAGCATCTGCCCGGCAAGCCGCCTCCGAGGTGCTTGCCTGTATCGACCATAGCTTGGCTCAGGAAACCGCTGGTATCCCGGAAGATCTGACGGCACGGGCGGGATGGCTTATCGAGACCCTGCAGGGATTGGCCAGCCCTGCTCAGCCATCGGACGAGCCGGAGCCAGAACACCATGGCTGATTTGCAACTCCAGTACCCTCTGGCGCTGCTGCTGCTTTTTCTGGCGCCCGGATTCCTGTGGCTGCGCCGGCGCACGCGACGCAAGCTGCCATTTCCCGCGGTGCCCCCGGAAATGGCGCAACTGCGGCCCGGATTCTGGAAACGCAACTACAACGGCATCCTGTTCGCCCTGGTGTATACATGTTTGGTCGCAAGCCTGGCCAATCCCGGGTACTCTCGCGAAACGATGGAAGAATTCATCGAATCGAAATGGATATTCCTGGCCCTTGACCTGTCCGGCTCCATGAAACGTCCGGTCAGCCGCTACTCCGACCAGACCCTGGGAGACCTTGCCCTGGATGGCATCGCTTCGTTTGTCGATATGCGCCGCGACGACGACTACATCGGTTTGATCGCCTTTTCCAGCTATGCCAAACTGCTGGCGCCGCTGACCTTCGACAAGCAACTGCTCAAGGCCAAACTCGATCTGGTGCGCAGCAGAAACCATTCGCGGATTTACCGTGAACTCGGTGCGGGGGGCGGCACCAACGCCTCGGAAGCGGTATGGCTGTCTTTGTCCGCGTTTTTTTCCATGCTGCCCGAGGAAAACCGCTTGACCGTCGAGCAGATTGCCGGCATGCGGGAATTCCTGCTCGGAAAACCGGGATCCTTGCTCGATATCCCGCGGAAAATCCGCGACGCCGCGCTCGGCAGGGGCATGGCCGTCATCCTTTTCACCGACGGGCGCATCGAGCCGACCCAGCGTGCCCATGTGCGCCACGGCGGCCTGCCGAACCTGGTCAACCTCATCACGTTGATGAAAGCGGTCGGCGTGCGGTTTTACATTATTTCCGTTGGCGGCGAAGTCGATCAGGCGGTGGAGGAAGCCATGCAACCGGCGGCGGGCGAAGCCACCGTCGGGCGCATTTTCGTCACCTCCAGGGGACTGGACCAGACACAGATCGAGGAGGTCTACCGGGAAATCGATATTCTGGAGACCAACCGCAACCTGACGCGAATTACCCTGCAACCCCGCTGGCTGCGGCAGCCACTGACCCTTCTGGGGCTTGGACTTGCCATCCTGCATCTGCTGCTGCGCAGCGTACCGGGGTTGCGCAAACTGTAAATGGCACTTTGGACCCATGACACGCCGACCGTTGCCGGCGCGTCTCCCAGGGAAAATTTTCCGCCGACCACTGCGAGGAATGCATCATGGCTCTTTTTTCGAATATTCTTCGGCGTTATCAACCCGCGATCCCCTTCATCCTGGCCACCATCGGCCTCACCGGTTTGCTGCTGGTGACCATTGGCGGCGTCGGCCTGTGGCGCAAGGTCCAGCATCACACGGCTCTGGAAAGGCTCAACACGCGCCTGGCAAGCGTGTCCGGCATCAAAGAACACGCCGCCGCCGCGGCCGAACTTGAAAAAATCACTGCCGATGCCGAAAAATCCGGACTGTCCCTGCCGCAAGCCGAGTATGCCCTGCTGGCGCGCACATGGCGAGCCCGTGTCGACGACTTCAAACAGATCACCGCCGCCCTCAACAATCGTTATCTGGCCGTCTCCCAGCAGCAGGATCTGAAAACTTTTCACGAACAGCTGCTCGCTTTACGCGACAGCTGCACAGCAGCTCTGGAAAACCCCGAAGCCCTTTTTGCCCCCATGCAATGGAAGTTGCACAATCTCAAGGGGAACGTTTCGGTCATGCTGGCCTACAGCGTACTGGCCTTCGAACAGGATGGGCGCAAGGCGGCAAAATTTCTGTCCGACGCCGTTGACGATTACAAAACCGCCATCGATCTCGTCGACGGTCTTCGCAGCACGTCACTGCAAAGGGCAATACCACGCTGGAACCTGGAACTTATCGTCGGGCTCGGTGAATACAGGCGCATCGGCCTGAGTGAAATCCCCCAGGAAAACATGTCCGAGGTGCAGGAACAACTCGAGGCGTTCATCCCGGATGTGGCCGGCTTCGCGCCCGGCGTGCCCCTGGACACCAGGGTGGAGAAATAGGCCAACGCCATGCGCTTTAGTCATCCGCACTGTTTCTGGCTGTTACTGCTGCTTGTCCCCGTTGCGTGGCGCATCTGGTCCACGGAGCGGTTTCTGGAGCGGTTGCGGCATCGGTTTCGATTCGATCGTAACGGCAGGGGAGCCTGGAGGCTTTATGGTCGCTGCCTGCTGCCTCTGCTCGGGCTGGCTGGAATGGTAGCCGCACTGGCCGGCCCCGCCATCACCGTCCTGCGGCAGGGAAACATCAGCGACAATCTGGTGCTGGCGATCGGCATCGATGTCAGCAAATCGATGCTCGCCGAAGACATGGCTGTCGGACGGCTATCGGGCCAACCGGCGGTGACCTCCGTATCCAACCGCCTGAATGCCGCCCGGCAACTGGTTCTGACGCTGCTGAGCCGACTGGAGGGAGAAAAGGTCGGTCTGTTCTTTTTTGCGCGCAACGGCATCGAAGTCGTCTCACCGACCCGCGATCACGGATTTCTGCGCTATATGGCGACGCATACCGATCTCGGCGATCTGACCGAATCGGGCAGCAACCTGATAGCCGCACTCGACAGCGGCATACTGATGGCTGCCAGCCAGACCGGCACCCCCGCCCGTGCAGTGATTCTGCTGACAGATGGCGAAGATACCGAAAACAACCAGGCAGAAATCCTGCAAAGCATCACCTCGCGTGACGCGCCCCCGCCCCCCGTGTTTACGATCGGCATCGGCCGCGAACGGGATGTCTTCATCCCCATACGACGCAAAGGCGCCGCCGATATCGACGGTTTTTTCACGGACAGCGAGGATATCCCCCTCAAAACCCGACTCGATGCCCGGACCCTGCGGGCCATCGCCGAAACCACCGGAGGCTCCTATATCCAGCTGACCGGCGAATCGCTCGATGACGTCGCTTCGCAACTGTTGCGCAATATCGGCACCACGGCGGCAACCCCCGCCGATCTGCCCCCGCGCCCCGCGCCTTTCGACCTTGCGCCTCTGTTTCTGGCAACGGGCCTGCTATGCTACATCCTGTTTTTGCTGCTCTAGTCAAAAACCCTGTCAACCCTTGGAAACAAGCCAAAAAACCACGCCGTTTCAATTCCTCCCAAAAACTTTTTTCAATAATGTTTTCAATGTGTTTTGAAATTCTGGAGAGAATTTATGACCATTTTGGAAATGTATACAGCATACCTTATTGAACTTTCGTTCTATTTTGTGTTATAAGTCAACAAATTGGAAAAAGTCTTTGACAACAGCATCAGCACCTGACGCAAAATTCCGATCTCCGAGCCTCGCTGCCTACTGGGAAGGTCCTTATGGCGACAGGCCGAAGGGTTCCGCTGGAAACAGTGGCGCCTCCCTCTCTGGAAAGGAGATTTCACCCGGAACCATTCCAAGAAAAGCAAAATTGGGAGGAAGCAAGACAATGAACAAAATTTTGCGCGTAAACATGAACGACCTTACCTGCAAGGTCGAGGAAGTCCCCGCCGAATACGCCACCTTGGGTGGCCGTGCGCTGACTTCCACCATCGTGGCCAAGGAAGTTCCCCCGCAGTGCCATCCCCTCGGCCCCAACAACAAACTGATTTTTGCTCCCGGCATGCTGTCCGGCACCCCGGCCGCCAACTCCGGCCGCATGTCTGCCGGCGCCAAGAGCCCGCTGACCGGCACCATCAAGGAATCGAACTCCGGCGGCACCAGCGCTCAGCAGTTCGCCAAAATGGGCATCAAGGCCATGATCATCGAAGGCCAGCCCAAGGATGACAAATGGTACCGCCTGCATGTCACCATGGACGGCGTGACCTTCGAGGACGCCACCGAGCTGGTCGGCAAGCAGAACTTCGACGTCATTGACGCCATGAACGCCAAATACGATACCAAAATCGGCGTCATGACCATCGGCATCCCCGGCGAAAACCGCCTGGCCGCCGCCAACATCTCGGTGAAGGACCCCGACCAGAAGATCCGCTCCCATGGCCG
>NZ_JBFWJQ010000141.1:0-5572 GCF_050253115.1 Syntrophotalea sp. | reverse complement strand
AAAGGTTCTGTTTATTCATGGTCCTCGATCAGCCGTGGTCTGGGCGCATGAAGAAGAGCCTGTGATCCGGCAGAGAAAGTCGGCGAAAAGCTGCTCAACAACCTCCAGATGGCTCATCAGCCGATGGTCGCTGGCGAGCAGGTGAAGTTCGCACCGGTGCCTTCGGGCAAAACGGATGGCATTCTCAACGGGCACAACCTCATCGTTCCATCCATGGACAATCGAAGTCAGCTTGGCCTCAGGAACCGGCTCCTGCTCCAGATACCCGGGCAGATAAAAAGCGGGAGCCATGAGAAACAACCCGGTCGGGCGAAGCTGCCGGGAAGCCACCGTCGAAACATAACCTCCCATGCTGGAACCGACCAGTACCAGAGGCCCGCTTTTTGGGGCCGCAAGGGACAAAAGCTTTTCAACCCGCACGTCGGGGTCCGCGATCCCGGAATAATCAGGACTCTCCACACGGCAGCCCTTGCCCTCGGCCAGCGAGGCCAGTGCCTGAATCTTAGCGCCCCAGGGACCGCTTTCCTTGCCATGGGCGAAGTAGATGGTGGGTTGCATGACTGAACCTCACCTCCCTTTCAGTGCATTACTGGATAAAACCAGGCGATGAAAACAGCCTGGGAGACAACGGGCTCAAATAGAATCATCGGCGGGCGAATTCTCCGCAGAGGAAGCTGCTGGGGGAATATCCGTATGCGGCGCATTGAACTCCCGCATGAAAATCTCCCAGAACGCGACAAACAGCGCCGCGACCAACGGACCGATGACAAAGCCGTTCATTCCGAACACGGCAAAGCCGCCAAGGGTCGAAAGCAGCACCATGTAATCCGGCAGCTTGGTGTCGCGGCCGACCAGGATCGGCCGCAGGGCGTTATCGACCAGACCGATGACGCCTGCCCCGAATGCGGTCAGTATCAGGCCATCGACCCATTCTCCGACAGCGAACAGGTAGACCGCCACCGGCGCCCAGATCAGGCCCGCTCCGACCACCGGGATCAGCGACAGCAAGGTCATAACGACCCCCCACAGCAGCGCCCCCGATATGCCGAGAATCGCAAAAATGATTCCGCCGAGGGTGCCCTGGACAACCGCCACGACCAGGTTTCCCTTAACCGTTGCGCGGGCCACTTCGGCAAACTTGGTGAAAAGCAGGTGCTCGCGCTCATCGCCCAGCGGCAGGGCGCGCACCAGCAGTTGAACCAACTTCGATCCATCGCGCAGCATAAAAAACGACAGGTAGAGCATCAGGCCGAGACCGACAAAAAACTGCAGCGTGCCCTGCCCGACCTCAACCGCGTTCTGTGCAAGAAACCGGCTGGCGCCGAGCGCCGCCGAGGAAAGCTGATTCTTGAGGTCGTTAAGATCAAGATTGAAGCGCTCCAGAAAATGCTGAACCGCAGGGAAAGAATCGCGGATGACTTCAATGCGGCTGCCCAGATCGAAATCGCCACTCTGCAGCCGTTGATAAAGACTGGCTCCCTCCTGAAAAAAAGAACCGAGTACGAACAGCGATGGCACGACACCAATCACCACGCATACCGTCAGCGTCGCCAGGGCCGCCAGATTGACACGCTGGTTCCAGTATAAGGCCAGGCGACTGTAAATGGGATGAAAAATCAACCCGATGATGCAGGCCCAGAAGATCGCCCCCCAGAATGGCTTGAGAACCCCCAGAAAGAGCAGGGTCACCAGTATCAGCATCAGCAGAAAAGACCGCTGCTCCAGCTTGAACTGTTCTTTGCTGCTGTTTTTTGAAGCCTTATTCATTGGTTCGTTCCCTCCGGCGCAAATCCTCTGCCCAGATCAGAGTCCATTGAAAAAACTGTATGGATACAAACTTCATATAAAATAACGCAGATATGATGGGCACACGAAAGAAAAAAGGGGTAAGTTTGAAAAGGCCTACCCCTTCTCTTTACTTGGTGCCGAAAAAGATTCTCGCAAAAGTGGAAGTCCTCCCCTTGTCATGGGTAAAGGGGCAAGGCTTTCGGTGCAACATACAGTAAATTATTTTCCGCGACACACAAGGTCTCCCGAGGACAACAAAGATGGACGGGTCGGAAAAGGCTGCGGAAATCAAGCTCTAGGAGGCTGTCGGACTTTGGGGATCGTCACGAGAAATTGGCAAATCGAGGACAGATTTTCGGAAATTTGAGAGCGAATAGTAGACCTATTTGTCGAAAATTTGCGGAAATATGGTCCGATTTGCTGGTTTCGCAGTAGATTCTTCCAAAGTCCGACAGCCTCCTAGGCATACGAAAAAAAAATTACGGTTCTTTCCACCAGACGAAGGTGGATAGAACCGAAACTTTCTGTACCTCCAAAAAAAGTGACAGAATTTGACATTTATCTGTCCCTTTTCACTTTTTGCAAGTCAATCAATTGCCACATTATCCATTTGTGGTCTAATTCATATAGAAAGATTAAAAAACGGGAGGGCGACTATGACAGTCCAGGTTGATATTCTGACGCTCGGTTTCCTTGTGGTGGTTATAATTCTTGTATCATTTCTCTTGCCACTGATTTGGCAGGTTAAAAAGACCGCTCAGGAAGCTGGCGCGTTATTGAGTGAATTGCGAAGTGGACTCCCCCCTGCGGTGAAAGACCTGAATGAAACCATGGAGCGAATTAACCGGATTACGGGAAAGGTTGAGAAAGGAACCGACAAAGCAGAGGATATGGTAGAAACCTTAGATGAACTGGCCGAATCGCTTCGACATGCAAGCAGTTTTTTACGGCAGGATATGTATCGATATGCTGAAATCGCAGGAGGGCTCGTTGTGGGAATCAAGGCGGCAAGCAAGGTCCTGTTTCAAAAAACCGATGAAAAGGAGAACAGCTTATGACAGAAAATCGAAATAATGGATTGGGGACGACATTTTTGGCATTCACTCTCGGTGCGGTCATTGGTGGAGGGCTCGCACTGTTAACCGCCCCTCGCTCTGGGTCGGAAACACGCGAAAAGCTCCAGGGTATGGTCGATGAGACACGCACCAAAATGAATAACATCACCAAAGAGGCGGAAGAGCGCCTGAAAAAAACCGTTGAGGAGGGTATGCACCGGGTGGAAGAAAAATCCGATCAGGTCAAGGCGGCAGTAAAAGCCGGAAAGGAAGCAATGGAAGCCGAGAAGACCAAGTAGGCCAAAAAAAGCTAACGAATCTCGAAGGCCAGGGCTCAATGAGAACCGGGCATACTGTTAACTTCGCCATTTATTATGGGTGATTCATAGACATCCTCCTTCAACTAAGAGCCATGATGTCGTCTGTCGAAAGGCGGTGGAAATAGACCCGAAAATTCTGATGATTTACTTTAGTTACATTTCGCAGGAACGATTATGACAAAAGAATGCACGCGAGATGAGGGGGAAAAAGAAAAACCGCATCCATCTTCCGTAGAAGCGGAGTGCGCACGCACTCCAGGTTTGTCCTCTTCGCTGGCCCTGAACGGTCTGTTCGACCTGGCGGTCTTCTATACCCTTTTTTTCGCTCGATATTTCCTGCTCCCCCCTCGTTCTCGCTCTTTTTTCCAGCCTTCTGCTCGCTCCGATCGTCCGGGAAATGGAAAACCTGAGAGCCCCAAAGAGTGTGGGAGCCGCCATCGTGGTACTCGAAGTCGTTGTCTTGCTGCGCGGTTCGGTTTTCTTGCTCATTGATCCGGCAAAGACATGGCTTGACCGGGCACCAGTAAGTTTAATGCGTATCCAGGAAAAAGTTCGCGACATTAAAGAGCCGGTCGAACAAGTCAAACAGGCAACCAAGGAAGTTGAAAAACTGACACAAGTGAGGGCAGGAGAAAAATCCGAAAGTCAGGGGAAAGAAACAAAGAAAACATCTTCCCGGAGAAGGGGAGACTCGAACTCCCACGCGCCTACGCGCACTAGACCCTGAATTCAAAGGGCTGCCTATAACTATTCGGTTTTTCTTTGTTTTTTTGGCTGTTTTTTGTCCACGCTTTTTGCGGTTCTGATAAGTTTCGCGAATTTAGACCCTTGTGTTGCGAGGAAATCACCCGCGATATGAGTATAGAGCTGGGTGGTGCTCAGGTTGCTGTGACCGAGCATGAGCTGCACGGCTCTGGGGTCGACTTCGGCCATTGCGGAGTGGGTGCCGTGGTCGTGGCGCAGCAGGTGGTGATAAATGCGTTTGTCGACCCCTGCCCTGGCTGCGGCGTTGTGCAGCAGTTTGCGGATCTCTTTGTACGGCTGCCCGGTTGATGGGTTCGTCCAGAGGTAGCCTTTGCCGTTTTCTTTGATGCGGGCTTTGAGTTCGTCGTGCAGCCGCTCGGTGAGGATGGGTACGAGGCGTTCTTTGCCGCCTTTGCCGGTTACGGTGATGACCTTTCGGGCCAGGTCGACCTGTGAGCCCTGCAGGTTGAGGGCTTCTGATCGGCGTAGGCCGGCGTCATAGAGCAGATAGACGATGCCGCGTTTTTTCTCCGGGACTTCATCGATAATCGCCTGGATCTCTTGCGGTGTGTGAACCGCGGGCGTGGGCGATTTGGTCTGTTTTTTTGGAAAGCGCTTAATGCGGTACGCAAGCGGCGGTATGTGCTTGTTTTCTTCGGCCCACTTGATGATGGCGCTGAGGTACGACAGCTCGCGGTTGATGGTGCGTTTTTTGACGCCGTCTGCGAGGCGTTTGGCTTTGTATTTTTCGACTATGGCTGGGGTGAGTTTGGCCATGTGGATCTTGCCGAAGGAGCCTTCGAGCTGCTTCCAGGCCCAATGAAAGTCACTGATGGTGTTTTTGCTGACCTGGTTGCCGTAGTCACGCAAAAAATCAGGGATGGCCTCGATGAATGTGGGGGTGACAGATGCGCCGATGCCTGGTCCGTTTGCCCCTTTGAGGGACACTTCATAATCGCGGGCCTCTACCTCTGTGCCGATAAAGTGGATCCGGTCACGCGGGCCGCTGCGCCCCTTGAGACGGACATCGATGAAGAATTCTCCGGGGATGATGTTGCCGTCTTTGTCTTTTTTAGGTCGGACTGCCATCAGTCGATTCGCCGTACTCTGCGAACTGATGACCCTATGACCGTGATGACATAGTCATTGCCGCGGCTCAACGACTGGTACATCCATTCTTCAACATTTAATTCGTAAGAATTATATTTGCTTCCAGATTTTTCGGTACCGGTGATGGTCTTTGCGTCAGGTTTGCCGCAGTATTTTATCAGATCGTATTTTGATATGCCCGGCTCTATGATTCTTCCTGAACAGCGGACAATGTCTCCACAAAACGCGGTATTAGCAATGGTAAGCATGGCTAGAACAATAATGGCTTTTTTCATTTTCTCTCCTTTTTCATGTTTTTACGCGGATTTGCGGACCGCTATGGTTATTGTATTATCTGCAGATTTTGAATGGTCCAGTTACGAATGTCTGCAGGCTCTCCGCCGTTGTATTTAACCTGGCAAGTATAGTTGGGAGCATTACCCATTTTTGACAGCATCCGGGCAGCAAATTTTCCACCGCCATAAAAAAGAGCTGGACATTCTCCCCCGGTTTCCCTAGAGTACGTTGGGGAAACAGGAGGAGACGAGATGACGACACCTAGACCGGCAGATCTTT
>NZ_JBFWJQ010000140.1:0-5705 GCF_050253115.1 Syntrophotalea sp. | reverse complement strand
AAACCATCCGGTTATCGGTGCCAAGATCCGTCAGGCAAAGGCTAAAGGCGCGAAAATCATCGTTGTCGATCCGCGAAATATCGACATTGCCGCCGATGCCGATGTTTTCCTGCAGGTCAATCCCGGTACCAACATCGCTCTGGCCAACGCCATGATGAACTACATCATCAGTGAAGGTCTGGATGCCGCCGAGTATGTCAAAGAACGCACCGAGGGCTTCGATGAACTGGTAGCGACCGTGGCGGACTACACCCCCGAAAAAGCTGCTGAAATCTGCGGTGTGAGTGCTGAAGATATTAAGAAGGCAGCTCGCATCTACGCCGAAGGCGAAAAAGCCTCCATCGTTTACTGCATGGGCGTTACCCAGCATTCCAGCGGTACCGAAGGTGTTATGAGCATGGCTAACCTGGCCATGTTGTGTGGCAATATCGGTATTGAATCGGGCGGGGTCAACCCGCTGCGTGGTCAGAACAACGTTCAGGGTGCCTGTGATATGGGGGCCCTGCCCGGGACCTATCCCGCGTATCAGAGTGTGGCGAATGCCGACGTCAAGGCCAAGTTCGAAAAGGCCTGGGGTGTTGCCTTGTCCGACAAGGTGGGCCTCACCCTGACTGAAATCGTGCACGGTGCTGGTCACGGCGATATCAAGTTCCTGTACATCATGGGTGAAAACCCGATGGTTTCCGACCCGGATCTGACCCATGTTGAAGAAGCACTGAAAAACACCGAGTTCCTGGTGGTGCAGGACATTTTCCTGACCGAGACGGCTCAGTTGGCCGACGTGGTTCTGCCGGCTGCTACTTTTGCTGAAAAGGACGGTACTTTCTCCAATACCGAACGGCGCGTACAGATGGTGCGCAAAGCCATCAATCCGATCGGAGACTGCAAGCCTGACTGGCAGATCCTGTCGGAGGTCCTCAAGCGTCTCGGAATCGGGAAAAATTATGCCAGCCCTGAGGACGTGTTTGCTGAGATCCGCGAGGTAACGCCTTCCTATGCCGGTATCAGCTATGATCGTCTCAATGAACTGGGCAGCCTGCAGTGGCCCTGTCCGACGGAAGATCACGCCGGTACCAAATTCCTGCATGTCGGCAAGTTTGCTCGGGGCCTTGGTTTGTTCAAACCCGCTGCGTTCAAGCCCAGTGCTGAGCTCCCTGATGACGAATACCCCGTGATCATGACCACCGGTCGTGTGCTTTATCACTATCACACCCGCACCATGACCGGTAAAGTCGACGGGCTGAACGCCATGTCTCCCGAGTCTTTTGTGGAGATCAATCCCGAAGCTGCTCGCAAATTGAGCATTGCCGAAGGAGACAAGGTCAAGATCAGCACCCGCCGTGGTTCTATCGTGGCAAAGGCCAAGGTAACGCCTAAATTGAAGGAGAACGTCATCTTCATTCCGTTCCACTTTGCCGAGGGCGCGGCCAACGTCTTGACTAACCCGGTAGTCGATCCTATTGCCAAGATTCCTGAGTACAAGTCCTGTGCAGCCAAGCTTGAAAAAGTGGCCTGGGACTGGTCGGAAGAGGCTGACGGAATCCGATAAACCTCATTGTTGCAAGGACGGTCTTTGCCGTCCTTGCAACAGCCATGTTATTTATGGTAGAGTTTTGTCCGGCCAGATAGAAGGCCCGTAAGTTATATACGAAAGGGTCTTCGCAAAGGGTATAAATCTGACATCGCCCCCGTACCGACATTGTTCGGCACGGGGGCGATGTTATCATTGGCATATCCCACTTTTCGGCGAGGGAGGATTGATTCATGATTGAAAAAAACGTGGTTACCGATTTTTGCAGCCAGGTCTCCGAACCTGAGATCGGTTCGGGAACCTATGTTCACCCCTTGGCTGCCGTTATCGGAAATGTTATTCTTGGAAGGAATATCATGGTATCACCAACGGCGGCTGTAAGGGGCGACGAAGGGCAACCTCTCTTCGTTGGCGATGATTCCAATATCCAGGATGGGGTTGTCATTCATGCTCTGGAAACCGAATTGAATGGCGCGCCGGTTGCCAAGAACCTCTACGAGGTCGATGGCCGTTCCTACGCTGCGTATGTCGGATGCCGTGTTTCGCTGGCTCATCAGGTTCAGATCCACGGCCCCGCCGTGGTTTTGGATGATACCTTCGTCGGGATGAAATCACTTGTATTTAAATCCTTTGTCGGTAAAAAATGTGTGATTGAACCCGGCGCTATTATCATGGGCGTTACGGTGGAGGATGGCCGGTATGTCCCGGCCGGCTCGATCATTCGTAGCCAGGGAGAAGCCGATGCTCTGCCGAAAATCACCGACGACTATCCTTTCAAGGACATGAACAAGGGTGTCGTGCATGTCAACACTGCGCTGGCCCGACAGTACCTGGCATCACATAAAGGATAGATATGTACATAAAAATATGATTATATCCAGACGGGAAGCACTTGAGGTTTCCCGTTTTGGCTATCTGGTGTCCATCCGGAAACTCCGGATGAAAAAAGTTTATGGTTAATCAGCGCGGGAAGACAGCATGGAATCAGTCAGGGATCGGCGGCAGTACGAAATTCTGCAGTGTCGGCAGGGAGATTTCAGAAAAGTAATGGATGTGGTGGTTGCCGAATACAACCTGGAGATCGAGGTTAACGGCCAACCGTTCGTCATTTTGCTTTGTACCCCCCGATCCCTGGAGAATCTGGTAGCAGGCTTCCTGTTCTCGGAGGGGGTTATCCGCGGGCCCGGGGATCTGCAGGAAATTCAAATTGATGTGGATCAGCAACGGGCGCGAGTTACCTTGAGAGGTAGTGACGATTTTGCCCTGGCTGCCCAAAGATCGCATATACGCCAAACCGTACCCACCGCCGGTGGTAAAGGCCATTCCACGCTTGATGCCGCGGTTCTGCAGTCTTTGACCGAAGGGTATGATGGCCGCATCACAATCAGAGCGGCAAGGGTGCCGGAACTGATGGATCGGTTCGGCAAAATGTCTCAACTGTTTGCCGATACCGGCGGGGTGCACAGCTGTGCCCTGTCCGACGGCGAGCAGATTTTGCTCTTTGAAGACGATATCGGCAGGCACAACGCTCTGGATAAAGTCCTGGGAGAGGCCATGATGCGCGGCATAGCGCTTAACGACAAGGTCGTGCTTACCAGCGGCAGGATATCGACGGAAATTCTCGCCAAAGTGGCTCGCCGCGGAATCCCGGCCATTATCTCCCGTTCCGCGCCGACCAGTGCGGCTATCGATCAGGCCCGCACTCTCAATATGACTCTGATCGGTTTTGCCCGGGGCCAAAATTTCAATGTCTACACCAACTTTTCCTGTCTCGATATGGATTGAAATACGCACATAAAGGAAACTGGACATGAAGTTCGGCAGTGCGGTAATCCTTGCCGGCGGCAAAAGCCGCCGCATGGGATTCGACAAACAATTTTTGCAGATCAAGGACCACTATCTTCTTTGCTGGCATGGTGAACAGCTTGCCACCATGTTTGATCAGATCATTGTCGTCAGCAACACCCCCGAATTGTACCGGGGAACGCCCTTCGTCGTAGTGAGCGACGAACTCAGGCACCAGGGACCGCTGGGCGGCATACACATCGGGCTTAAGACCGCACTGTCTCAGAACGTGTATTTCCTGGCCTGCGATATGCCCAATATCAATCTGGACTATATCCGGCGCATGCAGCAATGCGTCAGCCAAAGTCACGCCCCTGCCTGCGTAACGAGATATGGTGACTGGATCGAGCCGTTCAATGCCTTTTATTCCCGCGTTTTGATCTCGGCTATCGAAGCTTACCTTGCCACCGGACGCCACTCCCTGTTCGATTTTCTGGAAACCTGTGAAACCTTTTATATTCCGGAAGCGGAGGCCAGGCAGTACAGTCCGGACTGGAAGATGTTTCTCAACCTCAATACCCGGGAAGATTTTGAAAAGTGGCGCAGTCTCAGTCTTGCCCATGGTTTCGATAATGCCGCTTGCGGCAAATCCTGCCGAAGATAACCTCTCGATTCAACCCGACAAAACCGGGAATTTTCTCGTCCGCCAGGCCTTTTATTAATAAATCCGGTACATTCCATTACGCCATACCCCAAAACGGGGCTGAAAATAAAAAAAGGCATAGGGAAAACGTTCTTCCCTATGCCTGTCCCGATCGATTGAAGGATTATTTGTTAGGCAGCTTTGGCAGTCGGTGCCGCGGCGGCTTCAGCTTTCTGCGAGGTGCCGCGAACGAAGGCCCACCAGTAAACCACGCCGCAGAGAATGGCGCCGCCAACGATGTTGCCCAGGGTTACGATGATCAGGTTCTGGGTCCACAGGGTGGTCCAGTTGAGGGCGGTCAGGGCTTCGAGGGATTTGCCGGAAGCGGTGACGGCTGCCGTGGACGCTTTGGCGAAGATGCCGGCCGGAATGAAGTACATGTTGGCAACGCAGTGCTCAAACCCGGAGGTGACGAACGCCATGATGGGGAAGAAAATACCCAGAACTTTACCGGCGATGTCTTTGGCGGAGATTGCCATCATGACGGCGAGGCATACCAGCCAGTTACAGCCAATGGCGCGCCAGAAGTACATGGCCGTGTGAGCATCGGCACCCGCTGTAACCTTGCCGTAGGCAATGTTGATCGCGGTAGCGCCGACTGCGCCGTCCAGCAGGCCGCTGCCCATGGCGATCATCCATGCCAGGGCAATGGAGCCGACGAGGTTGCCGGCATAAACGATGATCCAGTTGCGCAGCAGCTGTGCCAGGGTGATGTCCTTGTTGCACAGGGCGATGGTCATCATGTTGTTGCCGGTGAAGAGTTCCGAACCCGGAATCACGACCAGCATAAGTCCTACGCTGAAGACCGCGCCAATGAAGAATTTCTGCAGACCGAAGATGCCCCATTCGCCGGTAGCGACAGTCGTGGCGAGGTGTGCTGCAAACCCGATGAAGACCCCTGCGAGAATACCCAGCACGAAAAGTTTGATGGCGGTGTTGGTTGCCTTGGCTTTGCCAATGGCGATAAAGGATTTGCTAAGTTCCGCAGGCGGTACGAAGTTAGACATTGTTCCCCTCCTCATGAGATGTGTTTGTATCGATCAGGCCCAAGAATAATGGGATTTCAGCAGGTTTAATCCTTTTTGAAAAAATGTTTTAATCCTGTCTGAAGCTGCACGCAGAACACCCCTCCAACCAGTTCGAAAATCCGGCAGCGTTACCCCAACCAAAAGGTTATTTGTGACAAAAACAAATCTTGAAAATTCACAGCAAAAGCGTCGGCAGTATAGGGTTGAAAAAACCCGACTGTCAACCCAAAATTGCTGCAGATCGTGACTTTTCCCTATACTTAGGAAAACCGTGATGGTAGCATTAGAATGGCTTTTTAGTCCTCCGCCTGGGTCGTAGTGCACCACGGATTTTGTGGAAGCGGTGACGGGCATTTTTTCTAGTCTCAATGTGTCGCAGTTGCACGACACTTACGAATTGAGGCCCATAATGCCGGTCAATGTTTGCATGTTCACATAGGGGGTGGTATAGTCAGGCCTCGCGATATGAAGATTTACTTTCTTGTTATTCGAGCCAGGCCGGTTCCCGGCAATCCGAATTATCGCGTAGTACCGGGAGTCAGCGCCAGGTTCTGGGTCATGGAGCAGAGTTCATCAGGGGCTCTGCATCGTGCTCTGTATTTTCTGAAATGCAAGGGTTATGTTGCCATCGGTGTCGAACAGCCGGCAATTCCTGCCG
>NZ_JBFWJQ010000139.1:0-5809 GCF_050253115.1 Syntrophotalea sp. | reverse complement strand
TACACCAGACAGGCCAATACACTCGCCAGCCCTTACTTTAAAAGAAATCTCCCGAAGTGCCCAGAATTCATCATCTGAAAGTCCTTTATCTATGACTTTGGTTGCAAAAATACTTTTGAAATCCTCCCGAACAGATCGATGAAAAATCTGTCTTTTTGAATACTTCTTCCATACATTTTTGAATTCGATATAAGATTCAGATAACATCGGCAAAAGCCTTTTCCATCCGAACAAACAACTTGTATGAGAAAATGAAAAACAACAAAACAAGGATAAAGACTATTATAGTCGTGAATAAATTCGGCAGAACACCATTAATTGTGACGTTTCGAAAACTTTCTATCACGAAAGTCAAAGGGTTAAGATAAATTATGAATTTTAACTTTGTGTCAATATCATTCACCGTATAAAAAACTGGAGTAGCAAAGAACAAAATCTGCAATATAAAAGACGATGCCAACTTAACGTCCCGATAATACACATTAAGAGAAGAAAGACACAATCCAACAGATATTATAAAAACAATCATAATGAAAAATATCGGAATTAAACAGAAGTATATTTTTGTGACCTCATATCCATAAATAACTACAATTAGGATATACAACAAAAATGAAATCATAAAATCGACTAAAAAAACAATAATTCCAGATAAAGGAATTATTTCTCTTGGAAAATAAATTTTTGTTATCAATGAATAATGGTTTGTAAGCGATGGAATAGCATAATTAGTTGAATTAGAAAATAGAGTCCATGGAAGTAGGCCAGACAAGAAAAAAAGCGGATATGGAATTCCTTTGGAGTCGACTTTTAAAATATAACCAAAAACCAGTACAAAAAGCAGCATCATGCTCAAGGGTTGGAATAATGCCCAAGAGACACCAAAGAAAGTCTGTTTATATCTGATGATAAACTCACGCCAAGCAAAGACGGCAAGGAGGTCTTTATATTTATAAACTCTATCAAACATTCAGGTTATCCATGTCATTCCAGGTTAAGTTCTGGCTCTCTTATGCTCAATCATAAATACAAGCTCACTCCCACCATCACCGTCCACGCTGCCCCGACCAAAAACATCACCGGGTCTTTCAACAGCGAATCCGTCGGGTCGCCGCTTTCGCCGCGTTTGACGATGAGCAGGTAACGAAACAGACCGAAACAGCAGAGGGGCACAGTATAAACCAGACGGTGGTTGGTAATGACGTAGAGGGTGTACGTTACCAGCACCGCCGCGCCGGAAATGTACATGAAACCTTCCAGCGTCCCTGGGGGATAACCTTTCAACACCTTGCGGTGGTCGGCGGAAGCCTCGCCGAGTAACTGCTTCTCGCTCAGACGCTTGCCGCAGCTGAGAAAGATCGCCAACAGCAACACCGTGAGAAAAAGCCAGTCTGAAACCTTGACATCGAAGGCGGCACCACCGGCGAAGACGCGAAAGACAAAACCCGAGGCGATACAGAAAATGTCGAAAACCGGCTGGTCTTTCAGGGCGAATGAATAAGCAAAGGACAGGCCAAGATAAGCCAAGAGCCAACCAACGAACAGCAAAGATATGGTTGAGCCCAAAAGCAGCGAAACCGCGAGCATCCCCACCGCCAAACCGACGGCAAGGGTGGGAGACACCGCGCCGCTGGCCAACGGTCGATGCTGTTTGCGTGGGTGTACTCGGTCGCTTTCACAGTCGCGCAGATCGTTAAAGACATAGGTGGCACTGGAAGCGAGACAAAAAGCAATAAAGGGGGCCAGCCCCTTTTGCCAGACTCCCGGCAAAAACAGACTGCCCCCCAGAAAGGGCGGGAAGAAAAGAAGAAGGTTTTTCAGCCACTGGTGGGGTCGCAGCAGCTTGAGAACAACCCAGGGGTTCATGTCCCTTCCAGTTTTTTGATAAAGGTTTTGGCCGCTTGCAGGTAATGGGCGTCGGCTGGAGCTTTCTCCATAGCCGCCCGGAATGATTCGAGCGCAGCTTCTTCATCCCCCAACTGCAGTTGGTATTTGCCGATCCGGTAACGAGTAAAGGCGTTCGGCCTCACCCGTTGGGCTTCAAGCAACCAGTCAAGGGACTCCCGTTGGATTTCCCCTTTTTCTTGCTCGGCAACCGTGCCCAGACGGGCATCGTTGATCTTGACCAGCGCCAGCAGTAGGTCATGATATTTCTTGTGTTTCTTATCCAAATGGATAATCAGCAGATCACGGGCTTGGGCATACTCACCACGGGCCGCATATAGTTGCGCCAGGTTAAAATCGTCGACCAGATACCCGCTCGTCGGATTATCCTTCTGCATTTGAACCAGAATCGCTTCCGATTCCTCCATCTTCCCCTTGCGCAGCAAAGCCGACGCCAGTTCCGCTTTCGCGGCCGGCAGATTCGGGCTCTTCGCCACCGTGTCCCGGTACAGACGTTCGTTGTCCTGCCAGATCCAGGCACGGTGCAGGGTCGAGGCGAAGAATACCAGCAACAGGACCATCAACGCTTGCCCGCCGCGCCGTTGTAACAAGGGGTTCAATCGAGCCAGGCCGCGAAATAGATAGATGCTCGCCATCGTTGCGAAAAGCGCCACCGGGGTATAAAGATAACGCTCGGCCAGTGGGGTCCACGCCATTTTACCGAAGGGAACCAGAACCGCCGGAGCAAGCACACAAAAAGCCATCAGGCCAAAAGCTTCCAGAACCCGCCGCCGCAGAGCCAGCCAGAAAAGTACTCCCGCCAGCAGCAGCCCGGCCAACACATACCAGCCGGAGACTTCTATAATGCCGAAGTTCAACGGCCAAGGGATGAACAGTTTTTTGAAGTAGAAGCCATAAACCTTCAACGCCACGCGGATTTTGTTCAACAGATCGTAATCGCCGGCGGCAACGCCCTTAAGCGCCGTACTGACCCCGGTATCCCGAGCTATGGCCAAATGCCGGATAAAGAAATAGCCGATTATCGCCAGCACCGGCGAGGACAAAGACAACCAGCGGCGCCGCAAGCGAGCCGGAAACGAAATCCCCTTTTCGGGATAAACCGCCGCCATCCAGAGCAACCCCGGCAAAATGAATACCGCCACCTCCTTGGCGAGACAAGCCA
The DNA here is from genome assembly GCF_050253115.1 of Syntrophotalea sp. Classification (NCBI taxonomy): domain Bacteria; kingdom Pseudomonadati; phylum Thermodesulfobacteriota; class Desulfuromonadia; order Desulfuromonadales; family Syntrophotaleaceae; genus Syntrophotalea; species Syntrophotalea sp. The sequence goes on along the minus strand of NZ_JBFWJQ010000139.1, from coordinate 2,742 downwards.
ACAGCAATGCCAGACCCGCGCCCAGAGAAGCCGGAATATTACGAGACTGCAAGCCGATAAGGGTCAGCCAGACCGCGAGCAACATGAACAATCCCGACAAGGGATCGGTGCGGCCGGAAATCCAGCAAACCGATTCGGCCGTCAACGGGTGCAAGGCAAAAAACAAAGCAGCAAAGAGGGGAATGATTTCTTCGGAGTGGTCGAACAGACGGGTCAAGCGGCGGGTAATGGCATAGACCAACAGGGCGCAGCCAAGGTGCAGCAGAATATTTCCCAGGTGCATGAACGAGGGCAGCGTGCCCCAGACATCCCGATCAAAATAAAAAGTCAGACTGTTTAACGGTCGATAATAATAGCGTTTCGAATCGGGGAAAAAATGCTTCTGCAAGTCGAAAGGTCCGGCATTTTCGATGCCGTTGATCATTTTCAGATCATCGACCGAATTGTAATCTGCGTGCAAGGACGGATAATAAACCAGTAGCGTCAACAAACTGGTAATTACCAAGCCATGCCAAAGTTTCAACCGCATGAAGAACCCTTGGAATCACGAACCAGGGAAAGGAAATAATCTTCCACGTCACGGCGACGCGGTTCGATCAGATCGAAGGAACCGCCGGTTGCCAGCATTTGCGCGGCGAACGCATCGAATCGGTCACGGGGTACAAAAACCTCGACGAGGCCGTCGCCACAATCAACCGCCCCGAACGAACTGACGGACGCCAAAGCGACACCGCGCAATCGGCAAAAGTAACCATCCACCCCTTCGCGCAACAGGTCACTGACCACTCTTTCTTCCTGCAAAACCCCATTGACGATCACCCCGATACGGTCACAAACCCGCTCAGCATCGGCGGTGACGTGGGTACTGAAAAAGACCGTTTTCCCGCGCTTCTTGAGATCGAGAATGATCTCCTTGACCAAGGCCCGTCCAATAGGGTCGAGTCCGCTCATCGGCTCATCGAGAATGTACAGGTCAGGATCGTGCAGAAGGGTCTGAGCGAAGCCGAGACGCTGAACCATCCCCTTGCTGTACCCCCGGATCGGTCGACCAGCGGCAGCAGTAAGGTCAAGGAGCTCCAGCACACGATCACTTTCCCTACGGATGTCCGCCGGCTGCATAGTAAAGGCCTCGCCGACAAAACGGAGATATTCCCTTGCCGTCAAAAAGTCGTAGAAAGCTGGGTTTTCAGGCAGGAAACCGACCCTGCGACGGGCCGTGGGATCGCCCGTAGAGAGTCCGAAAATGTGCGCTTCTCCGGCGCTCGGACGGAACAGTCCCATCATGATCTTGATGGTTGTACTCTTGCCAGCACCGTTCGGTCCAAGAAAACCGAAGACCTCACCAGGGTTGATAGAAAGGGTCAGGTCGCGCAATGCCTCAACTTTTTTGCCACGCTTGCCCCGGTAGCTTTTTTTAAGTTGAGAAATATTTATTGGTGCATTGTCCATGTTCATCGCTCACTTGTCGGAAGATGGTACAGTGGGGCCACCGGCGGCAGACCGACCATCCGCGGAAAAAGCAAACTTGCTGGTCGTGACAACCTGCCCGATTTCATTAAAGTAAAACTCTCCACCATAAGGGTCGACGGGCCAGGCTTTAAGATAACCTGTCCTTACCAGAGCATCAATATTCGCGGGAAGCGAGCCATACCTTTTGGCAAAGCGATCCCGTGCTTGTTCGACAGCCAATACCGTTTTGAAGGCCGCGATTCTCACCTGAAGGGTCTCTTTGACTGCAGGAGTCCGGGCGTCCTGCTCAAGAGCCTGTAGGTAGTCGAGGGCCATCTCGGTCTCACCCGCCTCCTGCAGGTAGCGACCAGCCAGCGATTTGAAAAGGGTCGAGCCAGATAATTCTCCGGCACGCATATACAACGGGGCGGCTGCGGCACGATCCTTAAGAAAATAGGCATTATTGAACGCTGCAAAGAAAGGCAGCTGCCAATCCCAGGTTCGATATTGCATGCCGTATTCCAGTAACTCGGTGGCCAACCGGTATTGCCCCACATCCCAGACCAAAATCGACTGGCCGAAATAATAGCCATCCATATTATATGGGTCAAGGCGCAAGGCTGCGTGAAGAGCCCGTGACATGGCTGGGTAGTCGGCGGCGAGTTGCACCATTCTGGGGCCAGCGGCGTCATCACCCAACGACCCGTAATAGAGGACGATTCTACCCAGAATGTTTGCACCAAGGAGTTCTTGATAATCAGGGAAAAGCACTTGGAGCACAGTGGGGTGAGGAATAATGCCTAGCTTTAAAGCATAAGGCTTTTGTTCCATGGCCCGGGTAAAGGGACCGAGGATGATCAGATAGACAACGAGCACACAGGTGGCAGAGACGACGTAGCGCTTCATGACCGACCTACCCAAGTTCCCGGCGAGAATAGACAGCAGCGGCTGCAACCAACACAAGGGTCATATACAGAATACCGTAACCGGCTGTCAGCCCCAGAGCATGGATATCGAGTGGAAGAGCGTAGATGGCATTGACCTTCAGATCGAAGGCCGAAAGATTCGGCAATATATAATACAGGACTTCAGCCAGCTTTTGGGACACTGGTGATAACGACTGGCCAGCGGGTGAGAGCACGTAATCGTAAGCCTGCTGGGTCGAACCGCCGACCAAGTAGACTGCAATGGTGCCAAAGATCGGGAGAAAGAATGAGGTACTGACCGAAGAGAAAAACACCGCAAAGGCCACCAACAGAAGACATTTGAAGGCATCGAAGCCAAGGGCCGCAG
>NZ_JBFWJQ010000138.1:0-5819 GCF_050253115.1 Syntrophotalea sp. | reverse complement strand
CTCTTCGGTTTTTTCTTTTTTCCGTGATATATGACAATAACGGTCGGGCGGCCATGCCCTGACGGTGGTCGATTGTGCCGGTGGCAGACGATGATTCCGAACGAGCGGAGAGATTGAGTGCAAAGCGACTTTGTGGTAAAAAACAGAACGCAGAAGTTGCGGCAGCTGCTGCAACGCTTCGAGCTTGATGCCGCACTGCTCACCGGGCCGGCGAATCTGCGCTATTACAGCGGCTTCACCGGAACCGACGGCGCTTTGCTGGTCAACGGGAAAACGTCGGTCTTTCTGACCGATTCCCGATATACGAGCCAGGCCCGGCAGCAGGTGACGGCTGATCGCATGGTTGAATATCAGAGCAAAACCGGGGGGATCGCCGATCTTCTTGGCGAATTGCTCATAACTTCTTTAGGGTTTGACGCTGACAATCTCAGCTGCGCCCTGTTCGAGGAACTGCGGAGCAAGTGTCCAGGTGAATGCAACTGGCAATCCTTGCCCAGGGAATTCAAGGCGCTGCGCGGCATCAAGGACCAGACGGAAATCGCGCTGATGAAGCAGGCGGCCCGTGTTGCCGCCGAGGCTTTCGAGGAAATCCGCCCGCTGGTCCGTCCCGGTGCCATGGAACAGGAACTGGCCCTTGCCCTCGAATTCGCCATGCGGCGTCGGGGCGCACAGGATCGCTCCTTTCCTTTTATTGTCGCCTCCGGGGAGCGTGGGGCTCTGCCGCATGGCGTGGCGTCCGAACGCCGCCTGCGGGACGGAGAGCTGGTAACCTTCGATTTTGGCGCCATCTGGCAGGGATACTGTTCCGATGAAACGGTGACGCTGGCTCTGGGAACAGCGGATGTCCGGTTGCGGGAAATCTACGATATCGTATTCGAGGCACAGCAGCGGGCGTTGGCCGCCATCCGGCCCGGTGTGTCGCTGGCCGAAATCGATGGTACGGCAAGGGCGTATATCGGCGAGCGGGGTTACGGAGCGTTTTTCGGCCATGGGCTTGGGCACGGAGTCGGCCTCGAGGTGCATGAGTATCCTGTCGTATCGCCGCGTTCGACCGATGTCGCTGCGGAGGGAATGGTGTTTACGGTCGAGCCGGGAGTATACGTTCCCGGACTGGGGGGCGTGCGACTGGAGGAAACGGTGCTTGTCACCACGTGTGGGTATGAGCTGCTGACCACCATCGGCAAGGATTACTCCGCCGTTATGGTGTAAGACGATCCAAACGTAGCGACAACTTATTTTTAAGTTCAAGTGCAAGGAGGCAAGTCCTTATGGATATCAAAGATCTGAGAAATCTGCTGAAGATGGTGACGAACACCGATATCACGGAATTTGAATGGGAGCAGGGGGAAGAACGCATCGTTATCAAGCGTGGCCAGGTTGCCGGCGGCATGCAGGCAGCGGCGCCTTCCATGGTCATGAGCGCTGCGGCCGTACCGGTCGCACCTGCCCCGGGCGCTGCCGTAGCCGTGACGCCTGCCCCGGCCGCTGAAGAGGAAGAGGGCTTTGAAACCATCGAGTCGCCCATCGTGGGCACCTTTTACCGGGCACCTTCGCCGGATTCCGATCCGTATGTGGAGGTCGGCAGCGTTATTGAAAAAGGGCAGACCCTGTGTATTGTCGAAGCCATGAAGCTCATGAACGAGATCGAATCCGAGTTCAAGTGCCGCATCGTGAAAATCCTCAAGGAAAATGCGCAACCCGTCGAATATGGGGAACCCCTGTTTCTGGTCGAGCCCCTTTAGTCACGGTCGACGCTGCGTTGTCCGCGAAGGGCAGCCAAAACTGCTGAATACGGCGCGAATGGCCGCCCGCACTTCAGGTCGATGGATATCCGACGTTGCGCCCCCAGGGCAATCCCCCGTCAGGGCGGGTTGCATCAGGAGTTTCTATTCCCATGTTTCATAAGATACTTATTGCCAATCGTGGCGAAATCGCCCTGCGCATCATCCGCGCCTGCAAGGAACTGGGCATCAAGACCGTCGCCGTGCACTCCGACGTGGACGGCGAGTCGCTGCATGTCAAGCTGGCCGATGAAAGCATCTGCATCGGTCCGGCGCCGAGCAGCGCCAGCTATCTGAACATCAAGGCGATCATCAGCGCCGCCGAGGTGACCGACGCCGAAGCCATTCACCCCGGCTACGGGTTTCTGGCGGAAAACAGTGAGTTCGCCGAGATCTGTGAAGAATGCGGCATCACCTTTATCGGGCCCACACCGGAAAACATGCGCCTGATGGGGGATAAAATCCGGGCCCGGCAAACCGTCACCAAGGCGGGGGTACCGATCCTGCCCGGAACCACTGAAGGCGTCGCCACCATCGAGCAGGCCCGCCAGGTTGCCGACGGGATCGGTTATCCCGTGATCATCAAGGCAACCGCTGGCGGCGGCGGACGCGGCATGAAGGTTGTGCATTCTCCCGCCTCGCTCGCCAATGCTTTTGCCGCCGCCCGTTCCGAAGCTCAGGCCGGTTTTGGCAATCCCGAGGTTTATATCGAGAAATACTGCGAAAATCCCCGGCATGTGGAAGTGCAGATCCTGGCCGATAAGCATGGCAATGTCATTCATCTGGGCGAGCGCGATTGTTCCATCCAGCGCCGGCATCAGAAGCTTCTGGAAGAGGCCCCCTGTCCGGTCCTGACCGAGGAGCAGCGCCGGCGCATGGGTGAATGCGCTGTGGCCGCCGCCCGGTCGGTCAACTATTCCAGCGTCGGCACCATGGAGTTTCTGCTCGACGGCAAGGGGGATTTTTACTTCATGGAAATGAATACCCGCGTGCAGGTCGAGCACCCCGTCACCGAAATGGTGACCGGCGTGGATATCATCAAGGAACAGATCCGCAGCGCCGCCGGTCTGCCTCTGGCCTACAAACAATCCGATATCCATATCAAGGGCCATGCCATCGAGTGTCGTATAAATGCCGAGCACCCCTTTAAATTCACCCCCTCGCCGGGCAGGATCGAAGGATATCACACCCCGGGCGGACTCGGCGTGCGGGTCGACAGCGCTGTTTACGATCAGTACAAGGTCCTGCCCCATTACGATTCGCTGGTGGCCAAGCTGATCGTGCATGCCGATACCCGCGAGGAAGCCATCCGCCGCATGGCCCGGGCTCTTGACGAATACATCATCGGTGGCATCCGCACCACCATTCAGCTGCACAAGCGCATCATGCAGAACAAGGAATTCAAGGAAGGGGCCGTCAATACGGGGTTCATGGATCGGTTGGTGTTCTGACGCACCGTGGTTTGACGATCATCGGTACCACCAGGATGGACTGGCACGGGCCGGGCGCTTAGCCCGGCCTGCGTTTTTCGGCGCGCTACCGCACCATGGAGGTATGTCATGAGGTGTGTCTGGCTCACATTGATTCTGGTGCCGCTGACCTTCTGCTGTGCCGCGGCCCAATCCCCCGATATGGGGCCTTGGCCAGAGGGGGGCGCATCGGTACTGACGTTGCGCGATGTTTTGCGCCTGGCCCTGGAACGCAACCTCGACCTCAAGGCGCAGCAGTACGATACCAGGGCCAGCGATGCCGAAATCAGCAAGGCCTACGGTCTGTATGATCCGGTTCTCGGTCTTGAATATGCCGAGGGAGAGAGCCGGCAGCGCCTTAACCTCCAGTTTTACAGCGCCCAATCCAGCGAAAGATACCGGCGGTTCAATCTCGGCCTCCGGCAGAAAATCCCCACCGGCGGCGATCTGTATCTTGATTTTACCAATCAACGGGCCGACCAGCAGCCTGCTCCTGGCCTGAATCCCTACTACGAGGGTGCCGTCACCCTGAGTCTCGTGCAGCCGCTGCTCAAGGGATTCGGCGGCACGGTTACCGAGCAGAATATCCTGTTTGCCGTCAAGGGCCGCGATATGGCTATCGAGGATTTGCGTGAGAGCGCCTTTCGCGTGGTTGCCGATACGCGCGATGCTTTTTTCGAGGCACTGCGGCTGCGCGACAATGTGGGTTACCGGCAGGCCTCCGTGGCTCTGGCCGACAGTCTGCTGCGGGAAAACCGGGCCAGGGTTAAAGCCGGGGTGTTGCCCCGGGTCGACGAACTTGAGGCCGAATTCGGCCTCAAGCAGCGACAGCGGGATCTGCTTGACGCCGATCGGGAATATCTGGACGGATTGGACGCGCTGGCGTTGCTGCTCGATATCCAGGACGAAATCGCCCTGCCCGATGTGCCGCCAGGGATCCCGGATGCCGTTGCGGATGTGCAGCAGGGGGTCGCTCAGGCTCTGGCCAAACGTCCGGATGTGCAGCGGCGGATGCGCGATATCGAACGGCTGGAGCTGCAAAGCCGCATCGCTGGCAACGCGGTGCTGCCCGCGCTCGATCTGGCGGCCGCCTATGGGCACCGGGGGCTCGGGCAGGATTACAGCGACAATCTCCGGGATATCGGCTCGGACGATTTTCGCAACTGGGAAATAGGCTTGACCCTTTCCTATCCCCTTGGCAACCGCGAAGCCCGTCACGAATACCGGCGCAGTGAGTTTGAACGCAAGGGCCGCCAGGCGCAGCTCACACAGCTGAAAAACCGTGTCCGCACCGAGGTCCGGGCCGCCATCCGCCTGCTGGAGGTGAGCCGCAAGAAAATCGATGTCACAAGCAGCCAGCTGGCATTCGCCGAGGAAAAGCTGCGTACCCTGCTCAAGCGCAGGGAGGTGGGGCTGGCGACCACGCGCCAGGTTCTGGAAGGGGAGGAGGACCATGCCCTGGCCCAGACCGAGCAGGCGGCCGCCATGACCGATCTGCACAAGGCCGTAACAGGTTATTACAAGGTTACCGGCCAACTGCTTGAACGGGAGGGCGTGCGTTTCGTCGACACCTTCCACAATGAAGCGGCCTCGCTGCTCGATAGCGGCCGGCCATGAGTCTGCGGGTCGGGCACATTGCCTATGCCAACTGCGTCCCCTTTTTCCACCATCTGGAGGCTGCCGGCTTTCAGGGGGTCATTCGCCCCGGGGTGCCGGCGCAACTCAATGCCCTGCTGGCCGATGGCCGCATCGATCTGAGCCCCTCGTCCTCCTTCGAGTACGGAAGGCACTGGCGCCGCTACGGCCTTTTGCCGGATCTCTCCATCAGCGCCTGCGGGCCGGTGCGCAGTGTGCTGCTTTTTTCTTCCAGCCCTTTTGACAAACTCGCCGGAGTTCCCGTTGCCCTGACCGGCGAATCGGCCACCTCCATCAATCTTCTGAGACTGCTCTGCCTGGAATTTTACGGGTTTCCATTGCGTGAGATGACCGACTGCCGACAGCCGGTGGAGGAAATTATTGCCGCCGGAGGCTCGGGACTTCTCATCGGGGATCGGGCTCTCAAGGCCGCCATGCAGTCCGGCGCTGCTTATGTCCACGACCTCGGTGAGCTCTGGTGGCGTCACACCGGTCTGCCTTTCGTGTTCGCCCTGTGGATCGTACATCGCGATGCCATGCGGCGCAAAGCTTTGGAATTAAGGCAGTTCCAGCGGCAGTTACATGTTTCCCTGGACCGCGCCCTGTCCGACCTTCATCATCTCTCACGCCAAAGCGCAGAGTCCTCCTGGCTCGGCATCGCGCAACTTGCAAACTACTGGCAAGCCATGTCCTACGAATTTACCGACTGGCACCGGCAGGGCCTTGAACGCTATTTTCATCTGGCCGTCAAACATCGCCTGCTGCCGGAAATGCCGCAATTTAACTTCGTTGCGTCCGTTTTATAGAGAGCGCCTTTTGAGTTGACGCTGACAGGTGAATCCACTAGTATGGCTGCGTTTTCCATGCCCGGGTGGCGGAACTGGCAGACGCAAGGGACTTAAAATCCCTCGGCCGTATGGCTGTACGGGTTCGA
>NZ_JBFWJQ010000137.1:0-5842 GCF_050253115.1 Syntrophotalea sp. | reverse complement strand
CACCGAAGGTCTCGGCGTGGAGGTGGTGGAGACCATCGCCACCAGCGCCATACGAAGAGCGGGCAACGGGAAGGCGTTTATTGAGGCCATCCGCGAGGACTGCGGGCTCGATATCCGCGTCATCAGCGGCGAGGAGGAAGGAGAGCTTGCGCTGGAGAGCGCTCTGCACCAGTTTTCCCTGGAGAGCGGCCGCAATATCGTTTTTGATATCGGCGGCGGCAGCGTGGAGATCGTCTGTGCCGCCGGCCAGCATGTGGAGGAGACCGCCTCACTGGAGCTTGGCGCTGTCGTGATGACGGAGAGATTTTTCAGCGAAGACCCCATCCCCGACAGTGAGTTCAAGGCCCTGCGCCGGCATGTGCGCTCCGAACTCAAAAAAGTGTTCGGCGGGCAGGCCGCCTCCTCCTGGGTGATTGTCGGCTCGGGGGGGACGGTGACGACGGTGGGCGGCATGGTGATGGCCATGCGTAACGAGCAGTATGATTCGCTCAAGGGCTACGAGGTTCTGCGCTCGGAAGTCGTTCATCTGCTGACCATGCTGCGGCGCAAGAGCATCGCGGAACGAAGCCAGCTGGCAGGCCTGGGCTCTGATCGCGCCGATATCATCGTCGCAGGGGTGGTGCTGGTCGATGAGCTGATGCGCCGTTTCGGAGCCAACGTCCTGCGCATCAACGACCGCGGCATCCGCGAGGGCCTGATTCTCAAATGCCTGGTCAAGCATGGCCTGCTTGACTCGCCGGAGCCCTACCGCGACTGGCGCGGATCGGTTCAGTCACTGGCGCGGTCCTGTCACCAGGAAGGGGCTCACGGCGAGACCGTCGCCCGCCTGGCCCTGAATCTTTTTGACGGTCTGGCTCAGGAGACGACCCTGCTGCCGCGGGACCGGGAGCTGCTCGAAGCCGCTGCACTGCTCCATGACATCGGCTATTTCATCAGCTACGCCCAGCATCACAAACACTCCTATCATCTCATCCGTCATGCAGAGCTGTTCGGCTTCACGCCGCGAGAGCGGGAAATTATTGCCAATCTGGCTCGCTACCACCGCAAGTCTCTGCCGAAAAAAGCCCATGACAATTTCAAGCGGCTGCTCCCGGAGGATCGGGACCGGACCAGACAGCTGGCTGGCATGCTGCGTCTGGCCGATGGGCTGGACCGCCGTCGCGGCGGAGCGGTACAGCGCCTGGAGTGCAGGGTGCAGTCGGACCAGCTGACCGTGTTCTTATACGGGGAGGGCGATTTCAGCGTTGAAGTCCATGGAGGCCAGGTCAAGTCTGATCTTCTCGCCAGCGCCTTCGATCGCCGTCTCGATCTGCAGGTCGCCACCTGAGGTTGTGAAGAATCTGTTCGGCTCTTACTTTACATCCGGCGAATCGATTCGCCGCAGGAACTGCACATGATTTTTTTTCTCGTCAGTTTTTTCGCCGTCTACATCGGCATGCACGCCCTGGTCTTCTGGGGCATGCACCCGCTGCTTTCCGGCCATCGGGCACTACCGACCCTAACGTGGGTGTGGATGGCACTAATGATTCTGGCGCCACTGACAGTGCGCGCGATTGATAAAGCAGGACATGATCTGATCGCCCGGGCCATAGCCTGGGTCGGTTATAGCTGGATGGGGTTTGTCTTTCTCGCCTTCAGCTTTTTCACCTTTGTCGGGCTTTGGCACCTTGCAGCCCTTTTCCTCGCCCACCTTGGGGCCCCCAACCTGACCCTCCATGGACCGGTGTGCGGCCTTGTCGTGCTGCTTTTGGCTCTGGGGGTGGGACTGTACGGTATTTACGAGGCGCACAATCTCAGGGTGGAGCGGGTCCTCTTGAAAACGGCCAAGTTGCCCGCCGGCGTCGAGCGACTGCGCATCGCCCAAGTAAGCGACATCCACCTGGGACTGCTCCATCGCGAGGAGGCCCTTGCCTCTATTATCTCCCAGCTGCAGGAACTTCAGCCCGACTTAGTGGTGGCCACCGGCGACATCGTCGACGCCCAAATTGATCACCTTGACGGAATGAGCGAACTCTGGCAGCGCCTGCAGCCACCTCTGGGCAAGTTTGCGGTTACCGGAAACCATGAGTTTTACGCTGGGCTCGGGCAGGCATTGCGGTTCCTGGAACGCAGCGGCTTCACCGTGTTGCGCGGCGAAGTGGTCACTGCCGCCGAAACCATCACAGTGGTAGGCATCGACGATCCTGTCGGCAAAAATCAGGACGAAGCGAACCTTCTCACTCGACATCAAAGCGATCTTTTCACTCTTTTGCTCAAGCACCGACCACGCGTCAATGAAAAAGCTGCTGGCCTTTTTGACTTGCAGCTCTCCGGACATGCTCATCGCGGGCAGATCTTTCCCTTCAACTATGTCACCGCTCTCGAATATCCCCAACAGGACGGCCTCTATTCCCTGCCTGGCGGCGGCCAGCTATATGTTAGCCGCGGCACAGGCACTTGGGGCCCGCCCATGAGGGTGCTGTCACCACCGGAGATTACCCTGGTCGAAGTCGTTCCGGAACAGCCGTAGTTATCCAAAAAGATTCGCATTTCTTGCGCCTTACTCGATACCTGCTAGTCTTTTTGAGAGGCAACTGCTTCACCCCCGCGAGGTGAATAGTTGCTCTGAGAGAAAGGTCATCACCCTTTTTACAGGCCATGAAGGAGGTGATCATTATGAAACGGTGGCTTAAATCCGGGCTTCTCATCGCACTCGGCATTGTTCTTTGCGTTCCGTTGATGAGCATGGGTTATTATACAATGGTCCGAACATCAACGCCTCAGTTCTGTGCCATGTGTCATGAAATCCAATTCGCTTACCGAGCATGGAAAACATCCAGTCATGGATTCAATGAATACGGGGTCGTTGCCGACTGTATGGATTGTCACCTTCCAGCACCTCATGACACTTTCGAGTTCTTCTACGCCAAGGCCTACCACGGACTCAAGGACGTCGTGGCACATATTTTTCTTGATGAATACGATCGTGAAACGAATCGTCAACACGCCTATAGAGACATCGAGAACGCACAATGCATGAAGTGTCACCGCAATCTGCTTTACCTGCCATACCAAAGAGGCGCGATGCTGGCTCATCGCTCCTTGATTTACGCCAGAGAAGGCTATGAAAAAAAATGCACTGACTGCCACCGAGAACTTGTGCATTTTCCTAAACCCTATTACAGCCATTCACAGGAACTTTAAAAATTCGGATGCGGGAACCCGCGACCGACAACTGATGGTTTTATGGAGGCACAATACAAAAGCAGAAAGGAGAGAGGGATATGAACAGGGGGATTTTGCTGACTGCTCTATGCACGGCACTGACACTGTTGTTATGCGGAACGGCACTGGCGCAAACAAATAAAAACAACCCCAAGTTGGTAGATTTTCGGCTTGAACGCAGCATATCACCGCAAGCCCAGGCATGTCTGGAATGCCATAAACAGGAACACCCCGGGATCTTTACCGACTGGGCAGAGAGCCGCCATGCCAATGCAAACATTACCTGCCTTGATTGCCATCTGGCTGAAAGCTCTGATCCGGACGTCAGCAAAACTCACTATAAACAATATGAGCGTACCGACTCTCCCTGGGGACGTTCGAAATACCGCGTTCCCATTACGGAAGTCGTGACACCCAAAGATTGTTCACGCTGCCATCCGGACGAAGTAAAGGAATATAGCCGGAGCAAACATGCCAATACCATCGAAATCATGTGGAAAATCGATCCGTGGTTGAACAAGGGAATGAATTCAGACGTCGAACGTCAGGCGGGCTGCTATTATTGCCACGGAACTGTTCTCGAGATGGATGATCAGGGGCGTCTGTCTTCTGATACCTGGCCCAATGTTGGCGTTGGCCGTGTAAACCTTGATGGAAGTTTAGGAAGTTGTACCAGCTGCCATACACGACATCGTTTCTCATTGGCTGAAGCACGCCGGCCGGAGGCCTGCGGCCAGTGCCATCTCGGGCCCGACCATCCGCAGATCGAGATATACACCGAATCCAAACATGGTGATATTTACGACAATTTCGGTGATGAATACAATTGGGACGCAGCTCCCGGTACATGGACCGCCGGCGTAGATTACCGCGGCCCTACATGCGCATCCTGCCACATGAGCGGCGCCGGCGACCAACCGACGACTCATGATGTTACAGAGCGATTGAGCTGGGAATTACAGGCTCCCCTGACCGTAAGACCGCAGGATTTTGGACCGTTCCCGTCCGGAAGCAATTGGAACGTTGAACGTGACAAAATGAAAAATATCTGCAAACAATGTCATGCAAAGAACTGGGTTGAAGATCACTATTTAAAATTGGATAAAGTTGTTGAGGAATACAACGAAGTTTACTATAAGCCAGCCAAGGCAATGCTGGACGACCTCTACAGCCAGGGGCTGCTGGATAACACCAGGTTCTTCGATGAGCATCTGGAGGTTGAATTTTACGAACTCTGGCATCACGAAGGCCGTCGTTCACGCATGGGCGCGGCAATGATGGCTCCAGATTATTCATGGTGGCATGGTTTCTATGAGTGCAAGCATCGCTACAACAGTTTCATGACCGAAGCTCGCCGCCTGATTGATACTGAAGAAAAAGCCCACGTATATGAAGATTTCCCCAATGCCACGGGCGATACCACCAAACCTGCAGTAATTTTTGATAAAAAATAATTCGCATAATACATTTTCGCACTGACACAAACAAACACCCTGTCGTTATTCGGCAGGGTGTTTGTTTGCCGAAGACAACTTAAATTTCATGAATAACCCTGGATAGCTATCTGATATTATTATGTTGGGTCGCATAAGATATATTATGTAAACTTTGATATCGATTTATTCTGCAATAAGCGGCTGGGAAAAATTCTGCTCTCTATCCGATACTGGCGAGTTCGAGGCGGCTGCCCCAGCGATCGAGGAGTGCCTGGCGGGTGCCGGCGTATTTGGGATGGGAATCGAATTCGGGATCTGCGGCCAAAGCAAACGCTTCCCGGCGGGACTGCTCCAGAATGCGGCCGTCTCTCAAAAGATTTGCGACGCGGAAATCCGGCAGACCTGCCTGGCGTGTTCCGAGAAATTCTCCCGGTCCGCGGATTTCCAGATCTGCTTCGGCGATCCTGAAACCATCAGTGGTCTCCGACATGACCCTGAGACGCCTGGCGCCATCCTCGCTGCAATTCTTTGAGCGAACCAGCAGACAATAGCTCTGAGCGCTGCCTCGGCCGACCCGCCCTCGAAGCTGATGCAGCTGAGCCAGGCCGAATCGTTCGGCGTGTTCGACCATCATAACCGTTGCGTTCGGCACGTCGACCCCAACCTCTATGACGGTCGTGGAGACCAGCGCATGGATTTCGCCCGCCTTGAATGCCGCCATCACGCCTTCTTTCTCCGCCGGCTTCATGCGTCCATGCAGCAAACCGGTGCGGAAGCCGTGGAAAACCTCTTCTGCCAGTTGCTCCGCAGCCTGGGTTGCGGCCAGAAGGTCACTTTTTTCGGACTCTTCCACCAACGGATAGACGATATAAGCCTGCCTGCCCTCTTCTATCTGCTTTCTAATGAAGGCATAAGCATCTTCGCGTTTTGTTTCAGAAACCACGCGTGTTTTGACGGGAGACCGGCCGGGCGGCATCTGGTCGATGATTGAAACGGAAAGATCGCCGTACAGAGTCAGGGACAGGGTCCGTGGGATCGGCGTGGCGGTCATGACGAGGATGTCGGGGTTGTCCCCTTTATGGCGCAAAATGCCCCTCTGGACGACCCCGAAGCGATGCTGCTCATCGATAATGCCGAGACCGAGACGCTTGTAATCCACACCTTCCTGAAGCACGGCTGGAGTACCGACAACCAGAGGAGCC
>NZ_JBFWJQ010000136.1:0-6326 GCF_050253115.1 Syntrophotalea sp. | reverse complement strand
GTTCATGTCGAAGATGATAAATTTCGTCCCACGCAATACGCGTTGCCACAGGGCGGTAGTCCCTGTGGTTTTTTCTTTGGTCCAGAGGAGATGTATGAGTAAGCAGTTGTCGGCAGGAGATATTATCGAGGCTCGTTGCACCCGTTGCAAAGCCGTGACAAACCATACGATTATCGCCATGATCGGGGGCCAGCCCGTTCGCGTGCGCTGCAATACCTGCGATGGCGATCACAATTATCGTGCTCCCAGGGTCAAGAGCGAACCGGCGCGGAAAACGTCACCGGCCCGTCAACCCGGGGCGCCACGCAAGCCGAAGGCGGTAATGCAGGACGAGCAACAATGGCAGGAGGCCGCTGCGCGCTTGCGCTCGGGGCAGAGTGTGCCCTATGCTATGGACAGATCGTTCAAAAAGGGGGACGCTGTCGACCACCCTGCTTTCGGCATGGGTATTGTGGTGGATATGGTGCCGCCCAACAAGGTGGAAATCCTGTTTGAAAGCGGTCGCAAATTGCTGCGCTGCAAACTTTAGGAACAGCGGGGCCGGGCTGATGCCCGGCCGTGCGTATAGGTGGGTGCCGCCGTCTGTTTTGTTCCGGCGGCTTCTATCGAGGGAGAAGCGCAAGGGGTATGGAGTTTGCCGAGCTTCACGGTTGGTGCATGACACCCCGGCAGGCGATCGCATTGCAAAAGGCCCTGGCGCATCGTGTTTGCACGGAAAGCCGGCTGCCCCAGAACCTGCGCCATGTGGCCGGTGTCGATGTCTCCTTCCGGCGTGGCGACTCGCTGTTTCATGCCGCAGTGGTGGTCGTGGATTTAGCCGACATGGCGTGCGTCGAGGCGGTCTGTGCCGCCATCGAGATTCGCTTCCCCTATGTGCCCGGGTTGTTGTCCTTCCGTGAGTTGCCGGTGGTGCTTGAGGCTTTCCGGAAATTGCGGAGTACACCGGATGCGGTGCTGGTGGACGGCCAGGGTATTGCGCATCCCCGTCGCCTGGGGCTGGCGAGCCATCTCGGATTGTGGCTTGGCCTGCCTACCGTCGGTTGTGCCAAAAGCCGACTGTGCGGCGAACACCCGCCGCCGGGCCGCGGACGTGGCGAGCGGGTGCCGCTGGTCCTGGACGGCACCGTTGTCGGCACGGTTCTTACCACCCGTGATGGCATCAGGCCACTGTATGTTTCTCCGGGGCATATGACGGACGTGCCCGGCGCTGCGGAGCTGGTGCTGGCCTGCACCGGGCGTTATCGTCTGCCGGAGCCGATTCGCCGGGCGCATCAGTGCGCCAACGAGGCGCGGCAACGCGCCCGGAGTGACATCAACTCACCGTTTCACTGAATACCGATGTTCAGCCAGTTCACCCCTTCGATCTCCGCGCAGATCTGATCCCCCTGAACCACCGGTCCGACGCCCGCAGGCGTTCCGGTCAGCAGGATGTCACCTTTTTCCAGGGTAAAAATGGCCGATGCGGCGCTGATCAGGGCCGGGATTTTGAAGATCATTTCCGCCGTATTGCCATCCTGCCGGGTTTCGCCGTTGACTGACAGGGTAAGACGCAGGGCGTGGGGGTCGGGAACCTGTCCGGCCGGTACGAAATCGGACAGGGGGCAGGAGGTGTCGAACCCTTTGGCCTGGTCCCATGGCAGGCCCTGCGCCTTGAGGCGTTGCTGTACGTCCCGCAGGGTCAGATCGATGGCGACGCCGTAGCCGGCGACATGGTTCATGGCCTCCGCTTCCGGTATGTTGCGGCCCCATTTTCCGATGAGTACCGCCAACTCGATTTCGTGGTGGCAGAGCCTGCTGTAAGGCGGGATCACGGCATTTTCTCTGGGGCCGATGATGCTGCTGGAGGGCTTCAGAAAAAATACCGGTTCATTGGGCGGTTCATTACCCAGTTCATCGGCGTGGGACCGGTAATTGCGAGCCACGCAAAGAATCTTGCCGACCTGAAAAAGGGTGTCATCGAGCAATCTGACTGTATGCATGGCAATCCTCCTGTTTCGGATGTCAATCCCGGGCGCGTGGCAGCGCCCAGTTGAAGTGGATGGCAAACAGCCGCAATGCGCTGACCGTGACGGCGGCCACCAGCAGGGCCGGCGATCGGGCAACGCCGAAACGGATGAACAAAGCCAGCAAAGCGGCGCCGGCCAGGCATGCTGAAGCGTAGATCTCCTTGCGCAATATCAGTGGGATCTGGTTCGCCAGAACGTCCCGCATAATGCCTCCGGCGGTAGCTGTGACGACCCCCATCAGGACTGCGCCCAGAAAACCCAGCTTGAAATGCAGCGCCTTTTCGGTGCCGATGACCACGAAGGTTCCCAGGCCGATGGCGTCGAAAAACAGCAGCGGCTGCCGAAAACCGCCAAGGTGCCGATGGAGAACGAAAGTTAACAGGGCGACCCCCAGACTCAGGTAAAGATAGCCTTCATTCCGGAAACAGAATGGGGGATTGTCGCCAAGCAGAAGATCCCTCAGGGTACCTCCTCCGATGGCGGTGACCAACCCCAGGACCAGGACGCCGAACAGATCCATTCTGCGTCGAATGCCGGCCAGGGCGCCGGAAGCCGCGAAAGCCGCTGTGCCGATCAGGTCGAGGGTATAAAGCAGGGACAAGATTTCATCCTCCGGAGGTTTATGTAATGATACCTTCCGGGCGGCGAAACACAACAATCCGTGCGCCTACGCCGGTTATGGTAAAATGTACCGGCATGATACCCGATGGAAGGCCTTTCGTTAAACAATTTTTGTTCGGCAGGGTGCTGTCGTCCCGCCCGTCGTGTTGTGGCGGGGTCGTTGCGAGCTGGCGGTACCGGTCGAGGGAGAGTGTATGTTCCTGCCCTTTGGTGATACCCCCAACCCGCGTGTCACGGCCTATGCCAACTGGCTGCTGATTGGACTCAACATTGCCGTGTTTATCGGTATCAGCCTGCCTCTGACCCTGTCGCGCGCCGACCCTTCCGATCCGTTGCTGCTGGAGTATCTGCGCAGTCACGGGGTGCGGGGATTCGTCTCTGCCCGGGAGCTTCTGCAGCAGATCAGCAGCTACGACCTGTTTGTTTTCCGCTACGGTTTCCGTCCCGCGGAACCTTCCCTTACCAGCCTGTTTTCCTGCATGTTCCTGCATGGCGGATGGATGCATCTGGCCGGCAATATGCTGTTTTTGTATATTTTTGGCAACAACGTCGAAGCACGCCTCGGCGCTGTTGGATATCTTCTGGTCTACCTGACGAGCGGCGTGGCGGCGACATTGTTTTTTGCCCTGTTCGTACCGGGATCCCAGGTGCCCCTGGTGGGGGCTTCCGGGGCGATATCCGGAGTTCTGGGGTGCTATTTTTTGTGGTTTCCCCGCAATCAGGTCAAGACTTTCATTTTTCTTTTCCCGTTTTTGATGACCACGGTGCTGCTGCCGGCCCGACTGGTGCTTGGCGTGTATCTGGTTATCGATAATCTGCTGCCGTTCCTGGCCAATGGCGGAGCCTCCGGCGGCGTTGCCCATGGCGCGCATATCGGCGGGTTTCTGGGAGGACTGGGGCTGGCTTACGGAGTGGAACACTGGGGCCTGGTGCGGCACCGCCGGCGCTGAGCCTCCCGGCTTTCAGAACGGGAATAAAAGGGGAATCATCAAGGATGCGCAGGCCCATACCAGCAGGTTGAGGAGGGTGCCGGTGCGGGCGAAATCGGAAAAACGGTAGCCACCCGGCCCCATCACCAATGCGTTGGACTGATGGCTTATGGGGGTCATGAAGCAGGATGACGCGGCCACGGCCACGGCCATGAAAAACGGTCGTGGCGAAACCTGCAGGGAGATGGCCGCATGCAGTACCACCGGTGCAATCAGCACCGCTGCGGCGGCATGGCTCATGATTTCGGTCAGCAGCGAGGTGAGCAGGAAAAACACCGCCAGCACCGCCATGGGGCCCCAGTGCCCGATCAGATGCAGGATGTTTTGCGCCAGCAGGCTTGCGGCTCCGCTGTTCTGCAGAGCCAGGCCCAGTGGCAGGGTGCCGGCAATCAGCAGAAGGATGCGCCAGTCAATGCTCTCATAGGCTTCCTGCATATTGAGACAGCCGCTGAGCACCATGGCCACCGCGCCTAAAGGGGCGGCCAGGGCGATAGACAGGCTCTCGGTCACCGTCAACAGAATCACCCCGGCCAGCACCAGCAGCGCCATGGGGGCCTGCCGTGGCCGATAGGGTGTCGGTTCAATCCCGCCCAGCAGCAAAAAACCGTGTTCGCGGCCCAGGTGCGCGATTCCCGCCTCGTCCCCCTGCAGAAGCAGCACATCACCAAATCGCAACACGACATGATCGACTTTTTTGACCACCGGCGCGCCCTGACGCCACAAGGCCAGGACGTTGAGTCCGTAGGTCTCCCGGAACCGTACCTGGCGCAAGGTCTTGCCGGCCATTTCACTGTTGGGGGTCAGGGAGGCTTCGATCACCATCAATTCCTTGCCGCGATGTGGCGGAGGGTTATCCCGTTCCGGAATCAACTCCAATCCCTTGGCTTTTATCACCTTGAGGATGCCCTGGGGGTTGCCTTCGAGAAACAGGATATCGCCGCTGCGCAATTTGCGGTTACGGCGCGGCGCGGGAATTTTTTCCCTGCCGCGCAGGATGGCTCGCACCCGCAGCTGAAAGTCCCGCTCCAGACTGCTGCCGGCGATGGTCTGGCCGGCGATCGGCGAGTCCGGCAGGATTTCCGCCTGCGTAATGTATTCCTTCACCTGGTAGGCTTCGGTCAGTTGCCCGGATTTGCGCACCGGCAGCAACCGCCGGCCGAGCAGCAGCATGTATCCGATACCGACGGTAACGATCACGAGCCCCACCGGGGTGAAGGAAAACAGGCCGAAGCGCTCCCCTGTATATTCCTGCAGCAGGGCATTCATGAGGATGTTCGGCGGGGTGCCGACCAGCGTGCAGACGCCGCCCAGCAGGGATCCGTAGGCGAGGGGGATGAGCATTTTCGAAGGGCTGATATGCAGGCGGCGGCACACATCGATGACGACCGGCATCAATACCGCGGTGGCGCCGATGTTGTTGATAAAGGAGGAAGCCAGGGCAACACTGACCATGATGATGGCGGTAAGGCGGTTTTCGCTGCCTTTGGCCAGATGGATGAAGAGTACGCCGGCTTTTCCCAGAGCGCCGGTATGGGTTATTCCGGCGCTGATGACGAACATGGCCGCCACCGTGATTACCGCCGGATTGGCGAAGCCGCTGAGCGCCTCCTGTATCGAGACCATGCCGCTAATGGCCAGCGCCAGAAGGACCAGCAGCGCGACCATATCCATTGGCAGCCATTCGGTGGCGAACAGCAGGACCGCCACCAGCAGAATGCCTAAGGTCATCGCAATGGCCATGCCACCCCTCACGCTTCAGCAAAAAGTCCTGTCCTGAAAAGTGTAGCCTTTATCTTTGCGAAGTCACCCGCAGCTTTGGATTGTCCAGGTTTTTTGTGTGTGAAAATGCCCGTTTGGCGAGCAAGTCATCGGGAGAAATCATCGGTCCGCGTCCCGGAATCGCTTTAAGCCAAAGGTTCATCCATTTCGGCCAGCAGGGCCCGTGTTGCGGCTTCGGGGTTGGCGGCGGCCAGAATCGCCGAAATGAGCGCCACGCCTGCCGCCCCGGCGGCACGCACCTCCCGGATGCGACCCTGCTGGATGCCACCCAGCGCCAGTACCGGCAGCGGACTGCAGGCGCAGGCGCACCGCAGTGCCTCCAGGCCCTGGGGCGCACCGAAGGGCGCTTTGGAAGGGGTGAAGTAGATCGGGCTGAAGGTGACGAAATCGGCTCCCTCTTGAGCGGCTGGGTGGATCGCCTCAGGGTGGTGAACGGAGCGGCCGATGATGGCGTTCTGGCCGAGCAGACGGCGGGCTTCGGCGGTGGGCAGGGAATGCTCGCCAAGATGCACCCCGTCGGCACCGGTCGCCAGGGCCACGTCGATGCGGTCGTTGACCAGCAGTCTGGCGCCGAATCGTGCGGTCAGGGAGCGTAATGCCAAACCGCAGCGATAAAGCTCGTCGGCGGGCAGATCCTTGTCCCGCAACTGGACGGCGCGCACACCTCCGCACAGGGCCTGTTCCACGCATTGAAGCAGGGTGCGTCCTTGCGGCACGGTTTTGCGATCGGTGATCAGATAAAGGCGGAACGCACCTGTATCCATGGACATGGCGGTCCCCCCGACTCAGTTCTGAAAAGCGCTGTCCCAGTCTTTCCAGACCGGCTCGTAGCCCCTGGCCCGCAGCATGGCGCAGACCTGCTCGGCGTCGCGTTCGTCGCTGATGGCGAACTGTTCGCTGCCGTCATGCTCGTGTCCGTAGCCGCCCGGCG